>NZ_JAFLQW010000133.1 GCF_017313335.1 Phormidium pseudopriestleyi FRX01
CTGCATTCTGATATTGCTTGCCAGTTGTATAGGCTTGCGGATCAAGGCAGTAGTGACTTACTGTGCCGGAATTTCACCGAAGACGTGAATGCAACAACCACGCCGATGATTATTCTTAATCGCTTCTACTATTTTAACACTGTTGGCTTATATCCCCACGGATAAATCCGGGGGCTTTACGCCGATTCTTGGTAAAGGTTTCTTGCAATTCTCTCATCTACAGACAGTCTGCTCAAAAGGGCCGATCCGGGTTTTTAGACCAGCCGAGTTCCAGATCACGCCATCTGCGCCGATCGCCCAGGGGTCCGCAGAAATTGTCAATCCATGCCCATTCTGATCCCAAGTTTTAAGATATGTTATAAAATAATACAATATTTGTACATCCCTTGAAAACCACCTTACCCTTGACTAACGATCTCGCTAAACCTGAAGCAGTAGAACCTTGTCCCATCACAAGTGGGGCGATCGCCTTTGGTGCGCGAAGCGCAGTCATTGTCTTTATTCTGGTGGGTATTATCCTCGGGATTATTCTCGCTATTCAACTGCAAGTTTCAGATCCTTATGTGAAAACCGTCTTAACCCTGGATGGAGACTCAATTCGGGGTCATGCAATCTTCCAAATGAACTGCGCCGGATGTCATGGTATCCAGAATGGACGGCAGGTAGGACCCAGTCTCACCGGGGTTTCTCAACGGAAATCCCCTGTTGGGATTATTAATCAGGTGACGGGGGGAAAAACGCCGCCAATGCCCCAATTTCAACCCAATACCCAAGATATGGCAGATTTGTTGAAATATGTTGAAAGTCTTTAAACGCAACAACCCACAGGGATTTAAAATCTTTGTGGGTTTTGAGTTATCCTCTGTCAAACTGTTGGGCGTAAAATTTGGCATATTGTCCGTCTCGTTCCAACAGTTCGTGATGAGTGCCAGATTCTACAATTTGTCCTTTTTCTATGACTAAAATGCGATCGGCGCGACGCACAGTTCCAAGACGGTGAGCAATAATAAAAACGGTGCGATTTTGCATTAACCTTTCTAATGCTTCTTGGACTAACGCTTCTGATTCTGAATCTAAGGCAGAGGTTGCTTCATCTAAAATGAGGATTCTCGGATTCAGAAGTACCGCGCGGGCGATCGCAATTCGTTGCCGTTGACCCCCGGATAAATTCACCCCTCTCTCTCCTACCCAACTCTGATATCCATCGGGCAGTTTTTGAATAAACTCATCGGCATTAGCAATTTTCGCCGCTGCTTCAATTTCGTCTAACCGATAATCCAGTTGTCCAAAAGCAATATTTTGAGCAATACTTCCGGTAAATAAAATTGTTTCCTGGGGAACAATGCCAATTTGACGGCGTAAACTGGGAATGGTGACATCCCGAATGTCAATTCCATCAATCAGAATTTGTCCCGATTTCACATCATAAAACCGAGGCAAAAGATTGACTAACGTGGTTTTACCCGCCCCAGAAGCACCAACTAAGGCGATCGCCTCTCCCGGGGATGCCAGTAAACTTAACCCCTGCAATACCGGCACTTCTTCTTGGTTTTTGGGGTTGAGAAGCGGTTGGGTGGCGTAGGCAAAGGAAACATTTCGATATTCCACCTTTCCCGTTACCCCTGGTAAGGCGACTGCCCCCGGTTTTTCCACCACCGTTGCTTCCACCGCAAACAATTCAAAAATTCGGTCTACCGATGCCTCTGCCTGTTTAAATTCGTTGTAATTGCTCGTTGTCAAGGCAATGGGATTAATCACCAATGCCACTGCCGCTATATAACTGACAAATTCACTCCCCGTTAAATTTCCTTGGGAAATTTGCCATCCGCCCAGGAAAAATAACAATAACACACTTAAGGCTTCTAAAAATCCCACCACGGGAAACTGAATCGCCTTTAATTTTTCTGCCCGATATTTCATCCCTCGATTATGTTCGGCTTCCTTAGAAAATCGTTCAATTTCATAGTCTTCAGCAGCAAAGGCTTGAACTAAGCGAATTCCACTAAATACCTCGGAAATTAATGCCGATAAATTAGAAATTTGGGTTTGACTGCGGCGGGAAACAATCAATAATTTATTGCCAAACCAACTGACAATAACGGCCATAAATGGGGCGATTAACAAGGTGGCAAAGGTGAGTTGCCAATTCAAATAAATCATGTATCCCACCACCACCACCAGTTGCAAAACACAGGGAACGAATTGATGGAAAAATTTATTCACCACTTCCCCAATCCGGTCAATATCTTCCGTGAGTCGATAGGAAAGGTCGCCGGTTTTGGCGGTTTCAAAAAAGCCGAGATTGAGCTTATGGAGGTGGCTGTAGATGGATTTACGGAGGTCGAAAGCGATGGAGAGGGCCGCAGAAGCCATCAGGGAATCTTGACCATATTGGACGATTCCTTGACCCAGGAAAATCAGCGCACCAATCCCGGCTAATCGGGCGATCGCCACGACATCTCCGGCCCCGATAAAATTAGCAATCCGACCGACTAACCAGGCTTGCAGAGGCCAAAAACCGGTAAAAATCAACGTACAAATCAGCGCCCGGATGATGGTGTTCCAGTGGGGACGCAGGTAAGGCAGCAGTAACCAATAATGCGATCGAGACAAGGTTAGAAGTCAGTATTAGGGTTAAATTTACTTTACTTTACCGGGGTAGAGTGCGTCAGACCCAGAGGAAGGCTTGATCGCGATAATTCTAATTGGTATCGATAAAGGGCGATCGCCTTGCCTCCAGCAGCAAAGTAATCGGGGTCTTGGGGTGACAAATAGATGGCGGTGATTTGGTTGGCGGTGATTTTTTCTGGGGAAGCATTTACCCGTTGATAATGGGTCGTTGTTTCTACTTCATTGAGATAAATCTGCGGTTGGCGGCGAAAAATCTGCTGAGTAATTTCTGTGGCGATAAACTGATCAGGAGCAGGAATTTCGCTGCCTCTACCCGTAACCAGGGATACCAGTTGCCGATCGCCTTTCAAAACTGTAATCTGTCGGTTCGGATCCGCTGGATCAACTTTGACCGATTCCACCGCGTGCTCGCCTAAATAGGCAGTCGCAATCTTTAAGCCATTAAAGGCGCGATCGGCAACCACCGTCTGACTCCTAGAAACAGGAATCGGAATTCCCCGCCATCCCCCCGGATTCACCCTTGACCCCGCCACAAAGCGCACCTGAAATTTAACCGGCTGATTCAAATAGGCTTGATTTTTTTCAAATCCAGGCGTCACCAGACTCGGCGCGAGGGGCGCAATCTGTTCCACCAGAGTGCTTGTCACTTCCCAAGTCCCTTTGATCCAGTCTGGATAAATTAAATCTCCCTCTGCCACAGAGACAGCAGGTTTACTCTGCCAATTGGGAAAGGCTTGCAAACGGTCCGCCAGGGGTCCCGCTAAGGCATTTCCCGGACTCCACAGCAGAATTATCACGATTAGACAGAGGGTTATTCCCCTATTTATCATGACTTTCATAGGCGGCGACGATACGCTGAACGAGTGGATTGCGGACCACATCAGCTTGGGAGAGGTTGCAGAAGGAAATACCCTCTACATTTTGCAGGATTTTTTGGGCGACATTTAAGCCCGACTGCTGATGGAAAGGTAAATCAGTTTGGGTAACGTCTCCAGTGACTACCATGCGGGATTTAAACCCGAGGCGGGTGAGGACCATTTTCATTTGCGCCGGAGTGGTGTTTTGCGCTTCATCAAGGATGACGAAAGAGCGATTGAGGGTACGTCCGCGCATATAGGCGAGAGGGGCGACTTCAATGATGCCGCGTTCCATGAGGTTGGCGATTTTTTCAGGTTCGATGACTTCATAGAGGGCATCGTAGAGGGGGCGCAAATAGGGATTGATTTTCTGTTGCAAGTCCCCGGGAAGGAAGCCGAGTTTTTCCCCCGCTTCTACGGCAGGACGGGTTAAAATTAGGCGTTCGTAGTCATTGGCGAGGAGAGATTGGGCGGCGAGGATGGTGGCAAGGAAGGTTTTGCCGGTGCCTGCCGGACCAATGCAGAAGGTGAGGTCATGGCTGCGAATGGCTTTGATGTAGGACCGTTGGCGAAAGGTTTTGGCGCGAATGTCTTCCCCCCGGCGGTTTTTGGCGAGGATATCTTGGCGCATTTCGCTGAGTTCGTCCTGGCGTTGGGTATCCAGGGCTTGACGGGCGGTGAAGATATCAACGCTGGTGATGGGTTTGCCGTGAATCCAGAGGTCCGAGAGCGATCGCACTAATCGAGTACAGAGTTCGATTTGGTTGGTGGTGCCTTGGATCAGTAAGTCTTGTCCGCGCATGACGACTCGGGCACCAGTTTGTTTGGATAAGAGTTTGAGGTTTTCCTCGCGATCGCCACTGAGGGCTAAGGCGCTTTCTTGAGAAGGGAGTTCAATCGTTGTTTTTTCTTCCATGCCATATCCATTACAGGTAAAGTTTTAAAAAATGCAAAAAGACGCCTTCTTTGCAAGTCAGGCTGCAAACAGGCGTCTTGTAGAGATGACTCCGGCAATATCTTAGTTTGGAAAAGGGATAGGTATTCGGGAAGCGGGGCCGGAAGACGACGGCGACTGCCCCACTCCTCTCCTCCAAAACTGCTGGGCGATCGCATCTTTTAGGAGCGATCGGCCAGTTTGGGTGCAGGACGAACCGGACCATTTCTGACCGCAGGACTCGTCGTGGTTTTAGACTCAGGTCCATCGGATGACGAAGCGCGATCGCTCGGCCACCCCCCATAGATATCTAAATACATCGCGAACCCCGCATCCAAAGCGGCGGCTTCTAATATTGTTCGCACCGCGTGCATATTGCGTCCGCCACGCCCAAACACGCGCCCTTTTTCTGGATCCTCAAACGCCATGCGAATCCATACTTTAGGTACACCGACCAATAACTCGCAATCCACTCGTAATGATTCCGGCGTTTCTAACAACGGTTCCACCAGAAAACATACCAAACCTTTATAATCCGGTCTAGGTTTTTTTTTCTCACCCTCAGATGATTCTTGGGGAGTCAGTGGTTCATTGATGGAATTAGGAAGGGGTTCTGGCATTGACCTGTTCAAAGACATTAGCTTTTTCAAGAATGCGACGCACGGTTTCTGTGGGTTGAGCGCCCTGTTGCAGTCGCTTGACAAGACCTGGGACATCTAAACGAATTTCATCATTTCTCGGATTGTAGAATCCCAACTCTTCCAAAGGACGTCCATCCCGGCGAGTCGTACTCGGCATCGCCACAATCCGATAGCTGACTTCTTTTTTCTTGCCAAATCTCTTCAATCGAATTTTGATCATCTTGCTCCTACTTCTTTTTCGTAACCATTCTAGGCCATCAAATTACAGCTTACCTGTTTCTGGGGGTAAGCACCTACAGCATTCCATCTACAAATTTCCGCTGCAAAGTCATTCATTATACCACCTTGTAGGGCATCGATACAACAGCGCTTAGAAACCGGGTTTCTTGAAAAAATCTCTGTTATACCAAATCCGGTTGGTAAAAGTCGGTTTTCTCTGGTAGCCTGCGTAGGCAGGCTTTGTCCGCAAACGCCCCACCCTTGAGGGTGCGGGTTTTTATAGACCTTTGACTTAAAAACCCTAGACCGCTGGGAACAGACCCGTTACAGGTCTCCAAACCCCTTTTTCTTCTTGGCTTTCTTTTTCTTCTTACCAGGACCCCCAGGATAGCCGCCTCGTCCCGGTTGTCCACCACCGGGACCGAACATTCCTTCCATTCCAGGCATCCCGGTCAAATCCCCTTGACCCATGCGCTGCATCATCGTTCGCATTCGGGAGAAATCCGCCACCAGCTTGGTCACCTCTACATCATCATGGCCGGAACCCCGGGCCACCCGTTTGCGCCGGGAGGGAGAACCCGCCAACAAATCAGGATTAACCCGTTCTTGGGCCGTCATGGAAGTAATCATCGCCTCAGAACTTTTAAGCTGAGACTCACCCTTCGACAACTGGTCATCGGAAATTTTTCCAACGCCAGGAATCATTTTCAGCAATCCGCCCAACGACCCCATATTCTTCATTAAGCGCATCTGCTTGAGGAAGTCGTTAAAGTCAAATTGCGCTTGCAAAATCTTTTGCTGCATCTTCTCGGCATCGGCGAGGTCCACTTGCTCTGCCGCCCGTTCTACCAAGGTGAGGACGTCACCCATACCGAGAATCCGAGATGCCATGCGATCGGGATAAAACGGTTGGAGTGCCTCTACCTTTTCCCCAACCCCCACAAATTTAATCGGTTGTCCAGACAGTTGCCGGACCGATAGGGCCGCCCCCCCGCGTGTATCCCCATCCAATTTGGTCAGAATCGCCCCAGTGATGCCAATTTCATCATTAAACGTCCGGGTCAGATTCGCCGCCTCTTGACCCGTCATGGCATCCACCACTAACAGAGTTTCATGAGGTTGGATAATCTCTTTAATCTGGGCCAACTCCGCCATCATGTCCGTATCAATTTGCAGACGACCGGCAGTATCGACAATCACCGTATCCACCCCGATCGCCACGGCGTGTTGAATCCCCTGCCGTGCAATTTCCACCGGGTCCACATCGGTACCGAGTTCAAAGACTGGCACATCAATCTGTTTCCCCAGGGTCACCAATTGGTCGATCGCCGCCGGTCGATAAATGTCCGTTGCCACCATCAGGGCCGTGCGATTTTGCTTTCTCAGATGTAAGGCCAGTTTAGCCGTCGCAGTGGTTTTACCTGTCCCTTGCAATCCGGCCATCAACACAACCGTCGGGGCAGTCTCTGCTTGCGCCAGGGGAACGTTACTTTCCCCCATAACTTCCACCAGTTCATCGTAAACAATCTTGATGAACTGCTGGTCAGGGCGCACCCCAGAAACCACTTCCGCACCCAGCGCTTTCTCTTCAACGTCGGCAATAAATGCTTTGACGACCTGAAGGTTGACATCGGCTTCTAAAAGGGCGCGCCGAACGTCCCGCAGGGCTTCTTGAATGTTGGATTCGGAAATTTTGTCCTGCCCTCGAAGTTTCTTCCAGGCTCCTTCTAAGCGTTCAGCAAGCGCGTCAAACATGAATTTATGGTTACTCTCGAATGTGACTAGGAAATGAGTTGTAGTTGTGTCCCTGCAAGGGATTGGTCCAGGCTCAGACCCGCCTAGTTTAACATATTGCGGTCTTCTTTCGAGGATGAATTGACTGGGGGAAAACTCCCGGGTGTCAAGGGCGTTGAACTCCCTCTTCCTGTCAAAATGAGAGGTTTACCCTTGACCCCTCGGATAATTTTTACAAAAATATTCTGAATGGTTAGGGTTTGGAACAGAATAAATTTACTTTTTTGTTGAATTAATGCGAGGGAATCTATCAAAATAAATTTAATTTATACGAAATTCAATTTATTTCTATTAAATAACAAATTAAAGCTATTGAAAAGTTGACGCCTGAAGGCGTCACTACGAACTGGGTAGAAGAACTGATTGGGTTTCCCGGTTTGTAGTAACGACTTGTGGTCGTTATCTCCCTCCTTACGGGATTTGTTACAAAAAGTGTAACCCCCTGACCTTTTCCCCAGGTCTGTGCCATCCTAGAATCTATCACATTTTTCAATTCTCCTCAAAAGAGGTTCCTATGAAATTACTCTATATTTTTCCAGCCTGTTTAGTCCTGGTTACAGCAATGGGAACAGTGGCTAATTTAACCTTAGCCGAACATTCGCGATCGCAACCTAATCTCCTCCTCTCTCAAGGCAACAATACCCAGACTCCCTCGGACTCCCAAGATGTAGGGGGCTTGTATGTTTTATCCCCGGAAGGAGAAAAACAAGCCTTTACCCTCACCCATACAGACGTTAAAGCCCGGATTGATGGGAATGTGTCCCAAGTTGCCGTAACCCAACGGTTTCAAAATCCCTTTAATGAACCGTTAGAAGCCATTTATGTCTTCCCGCTTCCCGATGAGGCGGCGGTTTATGATATGGAAATTAAAATCGGCGATCGCATCATTAAAGGCGATATCAAACAACGGGAAGAAGCACAACGCATTTATGAAGAAGCAAGGCAACAAGGACGCACTGCTGGATTATTAGAACAAGAACGGCCTAATATTTTCACTCAATCCCTTGCCAATATCAAACCCGGAGAACAAATTGAGGTCACCATTCGCTACAGTGATAGTCTTCCCTTTGAAGGGGGAAATTATGAATTTGTATTCCCAATGGTAGTGGGTCCGCGCTATATTCCCGGGACTCCAACCAACCCAGGAACTCCTAATACAAACCAGGTTCCCGATGCCTCACGGATTACGCCTCCGGTCCTTCGTCCTGGCACGCGATCGGGTCATGATATTAGTGTCGCTGTGGAGATTAATGCCGGAGTTCCCATTTCCAATATTCAGTCAACCTCTCATCAAATTGTCCAGTCTGAATCGGGAGAAATGGTCCGCATTGAATTGGGAAAAGCCGATTCTATTCCCAACAAAGATTTAATTCTGCGCTATCGAGTTTCAGGCGATCGCACCAAGGCAACAGTCCTCACCCAATCCGACGATCGCGGAGGACATTTTGCCATTTACTTAATTCCCGCATTAGATTACAACCGCAATGAAATTGTCCCCAAAGATGTCATCTTTTTGATGGATACTAGCGGGTCTCAATCCGGTGACCCCCTGGCTAAATCTCAAGAATTGATGCGTCGCTTTATCAATGGCTTAAATCCTAATGACACTTTTACCATTATTGACTTTGCTAATAAAGCTACCGCACTGTCTCCTCGACCGTTAGCTAATACTCCTGCTAATCGGAATCTGGCAATTAATTATATCAATCAATTGCAGGCCAATGGGGGAACAGAGTTATTAAATGGGATTCAAACCGTTTTGAATTATCCTCCATCGGAAAATGGTCGATTACGGAGTATTGTGTTGTTAACCGATGGCTATATTGGTAATGATATGGAAATCATTGCCGAGGTCCAACAAAAGTTACAAGCGGGAAATCGGTTATATAGTTTTGGGGTGGGGAGTTCGGTGAATCGATTTGTGCTCGATCGCCTTGCAGAAGTGGGACGGGGAACTTCCCAAGTGATTCGTCAAGATGAACCAACCGAAGAGGTGGCAGAACGATTTTTCCGCCAGATTAATAATCCCGTGTTAACGAATATTGAAGTGACATGGGAAGGGGGGGGAGAACCGGCAGAAGTTTATCCCGGGTTAGCGCCAGATTTGTTTGCGGAACAACCGTTAGTGTTGTTTGGACGAAAAGGCGATCGCGCGAGGGGACAGTTACGAGTTAAGGGAATTACTGCCAATGGCGATCGCTATGAAGAACTATTTCGCATGGCATTTGAGGAAGATGGCAACCCGGCGATCGCGCAATTGTGGGCTCGGCACCGAATTAAAGATTTAATGACCCAAATGTATGGCGGCGAAACCACTTCCGGGGTGACAGCAGTTACCAATACCGCCCTCGCCTATCGGTTGCTATCTGCCTACACTGCCTTTGTCGCCGTCAGCGAAGAAGTCCGAGTGGATCCGGATGGCACCACTCGCCGGGTACAAGTTCCCGTGGAACTCCCCCAGGGAGTCAGTTACGAAGGGATTTTTGGGGAAGAAAGCGAAGCAGATGCGGCAATCGTACCACGGAGTCGTGCCACGGGTGCATATCCGCCACCCTCAGTGGCATCCAGTCCGGTGTCTGGGGTTACTCGTCCCGGTCCCGGTAGTCCCCAACCCCTGTATGAATCTTCAACCCCCGAATCAATAGAAGATTCAGCACCCCATAGCGATCGCATTCAAGTGATAGATGGGGATGAATTAGATGCGGAGGCGACTACAGATTTAGAAACATTACTCCAATCTGTCACTCTTTCTCCGGGAGTAACTGGTGAGGTGGTTTGGGAAATTGTAGTTCGTCAGGGTCAAGTCGTGCGCGTGATGTTAGACGATCGCGCTTCTACGTTAACGGATCAATCGGCAATCAATCTGATTCGTCAAACATTACAAAGTTGGCAACCCCCCCAATCTCTCTCCGGAACTCTCCGGATTAAATTGCAAGTTAAACCCTAATTCTGGGTGAGGATTGGTTATCCTATAATGATGTAAGGTGCGTCAGAATGTTAAGTTGAAAGAGGTGTCCTTCCCTTGAGTATCTGATGCACCCTACGCAAACCCGACGATTTGTTAATTTATCTGCATTTTATGGCTCGAATTAATTTACTCGATACAAAAACTACCAATTTTCGGGACTTAATTGGCAATGGTAAAATTTATCGAGTCCCCCTGTTTCAACGAGATTATTCCTGGCAAGAGGAAAATTGGGAAGACCTCTGGCAGGATATTTTGATGCTTCACCAAGACCAAGATTCCAGTCACTATATGGGGGCAATTGTTCTGCAAAATTCGGCCAATTCTGACAAAGAATGGACGATTATTGATGGTCAACAGCGGTTTGCTACCCTCAGCATTTTAGCGATCGCCCTCATTGATAAACTCACTCAACTGGTCACTTCAGGACAAGAACCAGAACAGAATAGGGAGCGACATGAGCTTTTAAAGCGAACCTATTTAGCTGATAAGGACCCGAGTTCTCTTCGCTATTCCAGTAAGTTAATTTTAAATGAAAACAACAATGATTTTTATCAAAGCAATCTGATTAATTTAAGAAAACCACGGCATCTTCGTTCTTTAACTCATTCTAACCAACTCTTATGGAAAGCGTTTGATTATTTTTGTGAAAAAATTAGCGCAAATATCCCCCAAGTAGTGAGCAGTGGAGAAAGTTTAGCAACTTTTCTTACGGATACGGTGGCGCAACGATTATTGTTCATTCAAATTAATGTAGAAGATGAGTTGAATGCTTATACGGTATTTGAGACCTTGAATGCACGGGGACTCGAACTGAGTGCCACAGATTTATTAAAAAATTATTTATTTTCTTTGTTCCAAGGACCAGATGATTTACGGGATGCTCAACGGCAATGGAAAAGAATTATTACAACGGTTCAACTCGAAAAATTTCCTGAATTTCTTCGGTATTATCTGAGTCTTACCTATACGCGAATCCGTCGCGAGCGCCTCTTTAAAAAAGTCAGAAATTCTGTCAAAACAGCTCAACAAGCGTTTGATTTACTGGAAAATCTGGAAAATTATAGTAGTCTTTTTGTGGCGTTGGGGAATGCCAATGATGAGTTTTGGCGAGATATTCCACAGAATCAAGAGTATATTCGAGAATTGAGCTTATTTCGAGTCAAACAAGTTTATCCGACTCTCTTTGCCGCTTATGAAAAGTTTTCTTCTGAGGACTTTACCCGCTTGTTAAAGTTGATTGCAGTGGTTTCATTTCGCTATAGCACTGTGAGTTCTTTAAATCCTAATGAATTGGAGGCAATTTATAATAAACTGGCGATAGATATCCAAAAAGAAACGATTAAAAATCCCCGGCAGGTATTTGAA
>NZ_JAFLQW010000121.1 GCF_017313335.1 Phormidium pseudopriestleyi FRX01
AAGCGGTTTATTCAGAAGAGGGTCAAGCACAAGTGAAAGAATTGGTCAGTTTCTATTTAGAAAATGCCAAAATTATCCGAGAGAAACTAACCGCTGCTGGATTGTCTGTTTACGGTGGCGTAAATGCACCTTACGTCTGGGTGAAAACTCCCGATGGATTATCCAGTTGGGATTTCTTCGATAAATTGCTGCAAGTGGTGAATGTAGTGGGGACTCCGGGTTCTGGTTTTGGCGCTGCTGGTGAAGGATACTTCCGCATTTCGGCATTTAATAGCCGGAAAAATGTTGAGGAAGCGATGCAGCGGATTACGGAAAATCTGAAACTCTAATCTGGGTTTATAGTAAAGGTTAGAAACCGGGTTTTTGAACAACGCTTAGGGAGAGAACCTTAACCTTGTTTAGAAACCCGGTTTCTTTTCTGGAAAAACAGAATGCGCTCTAGGGTTGAGTGCTATAATAGTGGTAGGTTGAGGGAGGCGATCGCCCACCCAATCCGACTCATTTTGGAGGTCTCATAACATGGTCCAAACCCCATCTAAATCTTTAACCTTAGAAGAGTTTTTCAAACTCCCCGAAACCGAACCCGCCAGTGAATATATTGAAGGCAAAATCATCCAAAAACCAATGCCGAAAGGAAAACATAGTTCCATTCAAACTGAATTAGCAACTACAATTAATGCCGCTCTAAGGGGGCCTAAAATTGCCCGAGCCTTTTCTGAACTGAGATGTACTTTTTCTGGACAATCGATTGTTCCTGATGTATCAGTCTTTGTATGGGAAAGAATTCCCAGAGATGAAAATGGCGAAATTGCTAATATTTTTACAGCCCCACCTGACTGGATTTTAGAGATTTTATCCCCAGAACAGAGTCAAACTAAAGTCACTAAAAAAATTCTCTACACCCTCAAACATGGTACTCAAATGGGTTGGCTGATTGACCCCCAAGAAAAGACTATTTTTGTGTATCATCCTCAGCAACAAACCGAAGTTTTTGACGAACCTGAGCAGGAAATTCCCGTTCCTGCCTTTGCCAGCGAGTTGCGACTAACGGTGGCCGAAATATTTGGCTGGCTGTTAGAATAGAGCGAAATTTGCTCACAAGTTACTGTTCTGTTTGATAGTAACCTTGTTCACCCATGTTGTTAAATAATGTAGTTATATAAAGCTCGATTTTGATAGCATTTTTTCATTTACACTATCAATTGATAGAGATACTTGTTAAAAATTGAGATGGGCGATCGCCCACTCAAACCCACTCATTTTGGAGGTCTCATAACATGGTCCAAACCCCATCTAAATCTTTAACCTTAGAAGAATTTCTCAAACTCCCCGAAACCGAACCCGCCAGTGAATATATTGAAGGCAAAATCATCCAAAAACCCATGCCACAAGGAGAACATAGCACAATTCAAGCTGAATTGGTGATCGCGATTACTGCCGTTGTTAAGCCCCCAAAAATAGCCCGAGCTTTCCCGGAACTGCGGTGTATATTTGATGGATGCACTATTGTGCCAGATATTGCCGTCTTTACTTGGGAGAGAATTCCTAGGAAAGAAAATGGCGGAGTAGCTAATGTATTTAACGACTCCCCAGATTGGATGATAGAAATCCTCTCTCCCGAACAACGAGTTACCAAAGTTACCAAAAAAATTCTACAGACCCTTAAACATGGCACTCAAATGGGTTGGCTGATTGACCCCAGTGAACAGACTATTTTTGTGTATCATCCTCACCAACAACCCGAAGTCTTTGACGAACCTGAACAGGAAATTCCCGTTCCTGCCTTTGCCAGCGAGTTGCGACTAACGGTGGCCGAAATATTTGGCTGGCTGTTAGAATAGAGCGGAATCTGATCACAATTTACTGGTTTTTGTTCTTATGACCCTTATTACCGGCATTGTCAAACCCGTTAGTGAAATAAAGCTAGAACCCGGGAGCACCGTTACGATTCCCAACATCAGTTGGCAGGAATTTGAGAAACTATTAGAAGAACTGGGAGAAAAACGCTCTTCCCGCATTGCCTACAGTCACAACACATTACAAATTATGGTTTCATTACCTGAACATGAAATCACTAGGGATTTGATTTCTGATATTGTCAAAACTTTGCTAAAAGTAAAAGTCACTCGATACGAACCTTTTGGATCGACCACCTTTAAACGAGAAGGAATGGCAGGAATTGAACCGGATGCTAGTTTTTATATCCAGAACTGTCAACGGATGATTGGACGTCGTCGCCTCCAACCGGATGATCCACCGCCGGATTTGGCAATAGAAACCGATGTCACCTCTAAAACAACTATCGAAGCCTATAAAGCGATTGAATGCCCAGAAGTTTGGGTGTATAATAAGTCCAAGCTCACTATCTATTTATTAGAAGAGGGAGAGTATGTCACGGCTGAGAATAGTCCGATTTTCCCCGAAGTGGCGATCGCCCAAATTATTACAACGGTAGTCGAACGCGCTTGGCAAGTAGGAACCTATCAGGCATTGGCAGAATTTGAAGCGGCGATCGCTTAAAGTGGGAGTTAAACGACAACCCTGAGTAAGTAAGAGAATCTCTTGCTTAAAACAAGCTACGTTATATCTGTAGCCCCTTGAACTTAAAAGTTAAGATTTGTTACAAGGGGTTTACAAATACAATGAATTGATGTAATTGTGATGGATAAAACTTGAACAATCAAGCAATAGATTGTCGATAAAAACCATGAAAATTCAAAATATAGAGTATTACGATCAGGAATATGAATGGAGGTTAGACCCGGTTGAATTTACCACCAACCCGACTTTACTTGTGGGTATATCCGGTGCAGGGAAAACGCAAATTCTTCGGTCTATTTTTAATTTAAAAAAGATTGTTAATGGAGCTTCTCTAAATGGAGTGAAATGGAATACTACCTTTAATACAGAAAATGGTACAATTTATCGCTGGGAAGGAGAGTTTGAAACACAGAGGTCCTTCATTAGTAGTGAACAAGACTTAGATAGAGAGTACAAAATAATTATTGAAAAGCTCTATAAAAACGATAATATTATTATTGACAGAACAGAAGAAAAAATAAATTTTAATGGAACTTTAACGCCGAAGTTATCGCCCAATGAGAGCGCACTACACTTGCTTAAATTAGAAGAAGACATTAGCCCTGCGGCAGATGAAATTAATAAAATTACTATGGTGGAGTTTGCACCCTATGAAGGGATTCAACCCATTACATTTTCTTTATTAAAAAAATATGAAAAAGCTTCTTTGTCTGAGATACAAGAAAGCGGACTTCCTATTTCAATTAAACTCTCTTTAGTGTACAGAAGTTTTCGGGAAGTTTTTGAGGAAATAAAAACAGAATTTAGTCAGATATTTAACCAAATTGAGGACGTTAAAATAGAACCATTAAGGCAGGATGATATCCCGATTGTGTTAGCTGATTTTCTGAGAGAATCTACTGTTGTTTATTTTAAAGAAAAAGGTATAAATAATTGGATTAGACAACCATACATATCTTCCGGAATGTTTAAAACATTAATGTATATCAGTGAACTTTACTTGTCGCCGAAAGGTAGCGTGATGTTAATTGATGAATTTGAGAACAGTCTGGGAGTTAATTGTCTTGACAGCATCACCGAAATAGTTACGGAGAACAAAGACTTACAATTTATTCTGACTAGCCATCATCCTTATATTATCAACAATATTAGTCCCAAACATTGGAAAATAGTCACTCGAAAAGGGGGAGTAGTTCAGGTAAAAGACTCCCAGGAATTGGGGATTTCTAAATCCAGGGAGAAAGCCTTTATTGATTTAATCAATATATTGGAAGACTACCCAGAATTAGAAGGGGATGGAGAATGAATATTTATTTTTTGTTGGAGGGGAGAAGTACCGAAAAAAAAGTATATGGGGCTTGGTTAAAATATCTGCTTCCTGAATTTCAGAGAGTTAAATCCTATAACGACGCTCAGGACCATAACTATTTTTTAATCAGCGCTCATGGCTACCCTTCTATTATTCATGAATATATTCCAGATGCCATCAACCGAATTAAAGAAACGGGTCAATATCAATATTTGGTGGTCTGTTTGGATGCTGACGAAGATACTGTAGAAAGTAAAAAACAAGAAATTTTCAATTTCATTGAAGAATCTCAGATTGAACTAGACCCTATAAAATTAATTCCAATTATTCAAAATCGTTGTATTGAAACTTGGTTTCTCGGAAATTGTAAAATGTTTGACTCTAGACAAAAAAATATTAACATCCCTTTGTCGGAATATGTCAGTTATTATGATGTGTCAATTCAGGAACCGGAACTCATGGGCCATTATAACGAAGATTACAATCATGCAGAATTTCATGCAGCTTATTTAAAAGAAATATTTAAAGCTAAAAACAGTTCTTATAGTAAAAAATATCCTCGGGATGCTCAACGGGAATATTATTTACGAGAATTAATCACTAGAATAGAAAAACAAAGTCATTTAAAAAGCCTAAAAGAGTTTATAGTTTTTTGTGAATTTATCCGAAGTCAATTATAGGGGGGGGGTTTAATCGAGTGAGTTCCAGCTAACTCACCCCTATCCGGTTAGGATACGCCTCCATCCTAAGCTGTTTTGCATCTAAATTGGATAATCCTAGCGAGCAAGATGTTTGGGCTCGCGCGTACAAGCCACGCCGCACAGCGAAGCCCGGGCTCAGGCTTTACGCACTCCAAAGGTTTCATGATTTCCTCACCTCCAATTGAGACAGGCAACAGCCTATCTCAATTATAGAAGATGATTGATATAGCAGTCCTAAACGGCCATTACAGCGACTCAACTTATAAAACTGAACTCTCAAGCCGAAAGCAATTTAACATCAAGAAAAACAGAAATCTCAGAGGAAAACCGATGATCAGCATTACTTTAAAATTGTCGCCAGAAGTTGAGGCAAAATGCCGAAAAAGTATCGCGAGTGGGGATGCGATCGCCCTTCAGCAACTGTTAGCTGAGGCTTTTGCACCCACGGTAGAGGAACTGCTACAGCACTCACAGAACCCCATTGAACAGAAGGATGAATTTGAGGCGATCGCCAATCAGTTAGCTGATGAGTTGACAGATTCTCTGGGGCCAGATATCCCCACCCTATCCGACGATGCCATTAGTCGTCCCGGAATCTATGAGGAGCATCCCTAATTGTGATTTATCTAGTGGATACGACAGAAACAATCATCATATAATTATAGGTATAGCGATTTGAAATCAAGAGGTTTACTATGAACAAACCCTATGTAGACAAACGAAATGAAGGGTATTGGGTGGCGGGAACTCGCGTTTCCCTCGATTCCATCATTTTTGCCTTTCTTGACGGGTTATCCCCAGAAACCATCGCGACAGAGTGTTTCCCTACTCTGTCCCTGGAACAAGTTTATGGCGCAATTACCTATGATCTCGCTCATTGTTCTGAAATCGATACCTACTTAAAACAGACAGATGCTGAATTTGAAGCATTACGGCAATCAAACCACAGTGCCGACCCGGAGTTTCACCAAAAACTGATTCAAGCACGGCGGTTACAGGCACTCCAAGTATGAAAATTCGCTTTCAAGCCGACGTTGATCTAAACCATATTATTGTCAATGCAACCCTAAGACGAGAGGGTCGTATTGATTTTAACTCCGCACAAACTGCTAATTTAGATTCTTTGAGTGATCTGGAAGTTTTGGCAAACATTTCAGGCATTAGTAAAATTTAGAAGCCTAACTAATAACAATACAGACTCTGCGGGACTGGCAGTAACCCCCCAGGATGTTTGACCGATCGCCTCGCCTCTTTTCTTTCCATCCCAAAGCATCCATTCCCCCCTTCAATCATCCAGCGCCCTTTAACACAACTCAACCCCCTGACTCCCTAACATCCCTTTGACTCACGATAAAATAAACAGATAAAGAGTTCGGAGGGCCAGTTTCCTGGTCAATACGCCTATCGAAACGATATACGGACAGCTACAAGGACTCAAATCCAGTCAGCTTAAGCAACTGAACCGCCTGTACCACCAAAAACTCCCGGTGGATGCAATTACCACCTCCGAATTTGCCCAGCGTCTGGCGGCGATTAGTACCGAAATCAAGGATTCGATTTGTGTTTACATCAATCGTCGGGGTCAGGTGATCCGAGTGGGGGTGGGTTCACCGCGTCAAACCCAAATCCCGGCAATGGAATTACCCCGATATGGTGAGGGTCGTCTGAGTGGGATTCGCTGTATTACGACTCAGTTGAAAGGCGAGGGTCCGAGTGAGTCTTCTCTGACGGCAATGGCGATTCAACGCTTGGATGCCTTAGTCGTGTTGAATTTAACCGGGGAGGGGTTTGAACGGCGCGGGGGTGGGGCCACAGGTTATGTGAGTCAGTCCTATTTAGCACATTTGATTCCCCAAACGGGAATGGAAGAGGGTGAGGTCCAGGAGGCGATCGCCACCTGGACCGTTTCCCCCCCCATGAGTCTGGATGCCCTCTCCCTACAGGACTTCCTAGAACTCGTCGAGGGACTAGAAGCTGAGTTCCAGCGAGAATTTATCGCCCGGGATGTCGATGCGGACCACGATCGCGCCCTATTAGTCGGGGTCATGACCCATAATCTCAAAGACGAGCAATTTGAAGACGGACTTACCGAACTCGCCCGTCTAGTCGATACTGCCGGAGGAACCGTCCTGCAAACCATGCGCCAGAAACGTCCTCGTCTCCATCCCCAAACCGTGGTTGGAAAGGGTAAGGTAGAAGAAATCGCCCTCACTGCACAAACCCTTGGCAGTAATCTGATTGTGTTCGATCGCGAACTCTCTCCGGCCCAAGTCCGCAATCTGGAAGTCCAAATCGGCGTCCGGGTGGTCGATCGCACCGAGGTGATTCTGGATATCTTCGCCCAACGCGCTCAATCTGGGGCCGGTAAACTCCAAGTCGAATTAGCCCAACTAGAATATATGCTGCCCCGCCTCACGGGTCGCGGTCAAGCGATGTCCCGATTAGGCGGTGGAATTGGCACCCGAGGCCCTGGCGAAACCAAGCTGGAAACCGAACGCCGCGCCATTCAACGGCGAATTGCCCGTCTGCAACAGGAAGTCAACGAATTGCAGGCCCATCGATCGCGGATGCGCCTGCGACGCCAACATCAAGATGTCCCTTCCGTGGCGATCGTCGGTTACACCAATGCGGGTAAATCCACTCTGCTCAATGCCTTAACCAATGCAGAAATTTATACCGCCGATCAACTCTTTGCCACCTTGGACCCCACAACTCGCCGGTTAGTGATTCCCACCGTAATCGGCAATACCCAGACCATCGTTGTCACCGACACCGTAGGGTTCATTCACGAATTACCCCCCTCCTTGATGGATGCTTTCCGCGCCACCTTAGAAGAAGTCACCGAAGCTGATGCCTTGCTGCACGTTGTGGATTTATCCCATCCCGCGTGGCAAAGTCAGATTCGCTCTGTGATGAAGATTTTAGGGGAAATGCCTGTGACCCCAGGACCCGCTTTAGTTGCTTTTAATAAGATTGATGCTGTGGATGGAGAGACCCTGGCGATCGCCAAGGAAGAGTTTCCCCTGGCCGTTTTCATCTGTGCCCGCCAGCGTCTCGGACTGGAAACCCTGCGCCAACGACTTGCTCAACTCATCGATTATGCTGTGGCTCCTCAGTAATCTCTTTATTCCAGTTTGCTCAAGTTACGCGATTTTGCTGACGACATTCCCCTGACGATGAGGTAAGAATAGGTTAAGCACTCTTCTGGTCAACAAGTCCGCAATCAATTAATTGAGGACTTGTTGCTCCGTAAAATCTCGGACTTTATCAAAACTTTGTACTTGTGCCGAGCCAAAGCCTCTGAAAATTCTAGCATTAATTTTATTTATATAAAGATTTTACAAAGCTGGGAGAAAACTATGGACAGACATAGGGCTGTACGGATACAGTTGAATGGAGTACCAGCGATCGCTCCGCAAAATGGGAGTTTGGCCTCCTCTTGTAAAGAGGTCAAGGGATTAAATAATTCCGTCGCTTAGTGCAATTGCCTAATAGGGTGGCATAAATATGCTGACTAGAACAGCCAAGCAAGAGTGCAACCGTCGGTTCGATTTCACCCATTATGCTGGTAGGATTCAGGAAAAAAATATGTTTAGATTACTCAAACCACTTACTTTAGGACTATCAGTCATTGGCTCCGTAGGGGTTTACTCCTTGACTGTCGCCGCTTCTGCCTCAGCGTTTACTCTTTTTGACGGCAGTAAAGCAGTGGGCATTTCGGACAGCGACATTGGCAAAGAGTTCACCCTTAACTTTGACGGAAGCGTCGATGAAAAAGATGTCACGGGACTCTTATCCGAGGCTCTTTTTAAATTCGAGGGCTTTAAAACCGTTGGGAACAAAACTGAGGCGCTTTTTGATGTAAAACTCACGAACACCTCCAGCAATGGCATCACCTCTCGCAGCTCGGCTTTAGGATTCAATGTTTTAAATTTTGATGGCACCAGTCTGGGTTCAACCTTGAACCTGATTAGTGTCGGCAATTCCTCGGGTTCCGGTAACACCCAGGTTGAAGGACTCTTTACCAACGACAAAAGTGGCTCCTTTCCCAATCAGTTTGGTAACATTGATGTTTGCTTTACCCAGGGAAATAACTGCCAAGGTGGAGCCAATGGCGGAGTCAACACGGGCAATACCGGAAACTTTAAGGCCACTCTAGCCTTCTCTGGTGAAGTCCAAACCTTTGCTCTGAACAACTTTGGGGTTCGCTATCAAAGCATTGAGGGACAGACCTTTGCCGGGGCTAGTGGTACGGGTCGGGGTACGATTGATATCGGCATTCCCTCAGAAAGTCCCAGAAAGGTTCCGGAACCTACAGCGACTACAGCGCTGTTACTGATTGGATTTGGAACCCTTAGATATGGAAAAAAAAAGCCGCAAACTCAGATTCAAACTGAAAGTTAAACCCTAGAATCATGAGTTCCGATGAACCAATTAATTAATTGTGAATAAGGGGCACTGTTTGAAGCTCTGTGAATTTCCAACTGGGTGGTTTTGCTCTCCCCCGCCGACTGGGGGGTTTTTGTTTAAATCTGCCTAGTCGGTTAATTTTAATTAAATTTTATTAATCCATAAAATCCGCAATTTTTATCAACAAGGGGCGGGAAGACCCCGCTTTAGGGGGTCCTCATGCATCAGAAAACCAGGGGGGGTGAGCAGTCCCGTTACAATTAGATAAACATCAGATTGCTCAGACTTGTGAACCTATTATGAAACCTAACGTAGAAATCTACACATGGAGTCGTTGTCCCTTCTGTCTGCGGGCGAAAGCGCTGTTAGATAGCAAAGGTGTAGAGTATGCGGAATACTGCATCGATGGGGATGAAGACGCCAGGGATCAGATGGCAACCCGTGCAAATGGGCGTCGATCTGTGCCTCAAATTTTTATTAACGATCGCCATATCGGGGGATGCGACGATTTGCACGCCCTAGATGCAAAAAATCAGTTAGATCCGATGCTGCAACCGGAGTCTGTTTAATCCGGGGGTCCAGCAAACAGAAAACAACCGGGTGTTGTCACCAAATTTCTGCAAAAAAAGCCCCTTTCTTTGAGCCAACCACCCGGTTTCTTCTTCTAGGAATCTCATCGGGTCCCGATACTCTAGGGGGATTTGAGCGGAAATAGCACTCAAAAAAAGCGATCGCCCCTCGGAGGCGATCGCTTTTTTGTCCCATTTAGCGGTTAATTGACACTCCCACGTCTAAAGAGCATGGGATTCTTTAAGAGTCCAGAATTTAGACCTTAAGGGCGTAGTCAATGCGCCCCTACCTATTCACGCTCACTGACTCTCGCCATGAGGCTTACGGCTACCTTTTTTAATCTCG
>NZ_JAFLQW010000371.1 GCF_017313335.1 Phormidium pseudopriestleyi FRX01
ATAAAGAAGTAAGCCAAATTGCATCATCTCTTTTCTTTTAGGGATAGTTGTTTTGATGGTCTAGAGGGATACTTGAATGTCCCGCTGTCGCCCTTTGGGGTAGGCAGGAATCCCCCGGCTTTAGACGTGGTACGGTTCAACCCAATGTAAGTCGCGAACGGAAATAGCCAATCCCTAGATAGGGCATCTATGTAAATTAACCTTCTTTCTAATTAATTTTAGAAGGTTTTCAGGCCATTGTTAATTCCGGTCTGACTTGAGCGGTTTTCTTGAGGATGGCCCTAAATCTGTTTGGAACCCCAGGACTTTCTCGGTTCCCTCTGATTTAGTGTTCCTTCCCTTCGGTTTTGAGATGCTTCAGGGCGGCCCCATTAAAAAGGCTTATGCCAGAGGAGTCCATTATGCCTTCAAAGGAAGTTAGGGGTAAGCCTATAGTTATAGGTACGGATTAAAAATCATATAGAAATACCTTTAATATGACAATCCCCGCTCTGAAAAATTGTGCAGCAGCGGCAACAACCCAGATTGCCGGTTCAGATTCAGGGTGAGGAGTGGAAATTAAAGCTGGGATAAAGTCCCTAGGGTTAGAAATAAAGATTTGATATAGATTGCCCCAATCTATCCGCACGACGACTGACAAGGCTTATGTGGCTTGTTATGGTGGGGTAAAGAGGGTTCGGGAAGGTCCTGGAGTCTGTAATGAGATTAAATATTTTATTTTAATTTGGCTCTTTAAGGGAAATATATTTTTAGGAAGCAGATCCGAGCTACTCCTTAGCTCAACTCATGTCAGAAAATTTCTCAGAGTGCAGACTCTCCCACACTAACCGGACGGGCGATCGCCTGGATGGACTAGATGCGGCTTCCCCACTCTCAACAAACTATTATGGAGACTCGAACAATGGCTAACGCACAAGAACTTCTTCATCCGGGGGCAACCGCTGCCTCTTCATCCTCTACGATGGTGGCAGCAACGGAACTCCGCCCTTGGGGTTCGTTTACGGTTTTAGAAGATGCGAAGGGATATAAAATCAAGCGGATTGAAGTCAAACCCGGTCACCGCCTCAGCTTGCAAATGCACCACCACCGTAGCGAACATTGGATCGTGGTTTGCGGGACGGCGCGGGTTGTTTGCGGAGACCAAGAACTGATGCTCACCAGCAATCAGTCTACTTATGTCCCGCAATGCACGAATCATCGTCTGGAAAATCCTGGAGTGATTCCTTTGATTTTGATTGAGGTTCAAAATGGTGAATATTTGGGTGAAGATGATATCGTCCGATTCCAAGATGACTACGCCCGGGCTAAATAATCCTCATCGGCATTGTCAGCGCTTCGGAGTGATCTTCATCCTCATAATAATAATTGCTCTCGTGTCATGGCTGAAGCCGTGACACGAGAGACTTTCGCCTTTTACCCAGGTAAAGGGCGATTTTTTGGTGAAATTAGCAGGCGATCGCAGTAGCATTTAAGTCGCGATCGCGGTAAAATGGCGATCGCCGATCACGACAGCCAATGTCCACCCATTCATGATTCAGCTGAGTAAAGCAGCCGTCACCGAAATTAAACGCATCCAATCCAAACAGTCCAACCCAAATGTCTGGTTTCGTCTCGGGGTTGAAACGGGGGGTTGTGCTGGGTGGTACTATACGATGGCGTTTGACGAACAGTGCAACCCCGATGATCTCATCTGTGAGTGCGATGGCGTTCAAGTGACGGTCGATAGCCGCATCCTCGACTATCTCAACGGCCTGACTTTAGATTACTCGCAGGATTTGATGGGAGGGGGGTTCCGCTTCCATAACCCCAAGGCTGCAAAGACTTGTGGCTGTGGTAACTCCTTCTCGATTGTTGAGTCGCCCACCCCCTAGGGACCCGCTATAGTCAGCCCTTCAATCTTGAGATGGCCCTCGATGGGGATTTTTATCCCCTGCCATTTTGGATTGTTTTTCTGCCCTAAAATTTGACAGGGGACACTAGGGTAAGATATAATTGCAGATTGTTGTCAACTTGATCCTTGAAAACCTGAATACCCCATAACTCATGCCCACAATACAACAACTTATTCGTACCGAACGGCAGAAGATCGAAAAGAAAACCAAATCGCCTGCACTCAAGAGTTGTCCGCAGCGTCGGGGCGTTTGTACGAGAGTTTATACCACCACACCGAAAAAACCGAACTCAGCCCTCAGAAAAGTAGCACGGGTTCGCCTGACCTCTGGATTTGAAGTCACCGCCTACATTCCAGGCATTGGTCATAACCTGCAAGAACACTCCGTCGTGATGATCCGAGGCGGCAGGGTCAAGGATTTACCCGGAGTTCGTTACCACATCATCCGTGGGACCTTAGATACTGCCGGAGTCAAAGACCGCCGTCAAGGGCGTTCTAAATATGGGGCCAAGCGTCCTAAGGCCTAAATAGATTTTAAATGAGGCGCGAAGCCTGAAGCGGAAGATGCAAGGGTCTCCAGTGCAGTTGAAGGGCGATCGCTGATGTGGGGTATCCAAGGTATTGAACCCAAGGATGAACAAGCTTCCCACGGAATGCAGAGAGTCCGCCCCTTAAGTTGATCGACAAAGAAAGATGTACAATCTGATGGCGCTCATCTGGGCAAACGATGGCCTAAAAAAACCCATCGATTCAATTGATTGTCTCAGAATGAGCGATCCCGATAAAGATTCAGGCAGTTCTCATCGGAATCGGTAGGAAAACTTGAGGGAGCAGTCGCCTTGGACGGCTATTAAATAAAGATGCGATCGCCTGACCTATAAAGCATCAGCCAGACCATCAAGCCTGTCCAACCCATCGCGAAACGTCACTTCACAGGGACTAAGCGGACCTCCGAACACTCTAAAGAAAGAAAACCGTTTCCTTCCCACAACAGTGGGGGGATTCAAGCTGAATCGCCTCAGCAACGAATCACAGCTAGTCACGGCTAGTTCCAGTTAGTTCCAGTTAATTACAGTCCTTAGTTTGGGTGAAAAGTTAGTATGTCTCGTCGCACTGGTAGTCAAAAACGTTCTGTTACTCCCGATCCAGTTTATAACAGCCGCTTGGTTGGTATGATGGTGCGGCGTGTAATGAAGAGTGGCAAAAAGTCGGTCGCCTTCAACATTGTTTACAACGCCATGAAAACCATCGAAGAAAGAACCGGCGCAGATGCCCTGGAAGTCTTTGAAAAGGCGGTCAAAAATGTGACTCCCCTGGTGGAAGTCAAAGGCCGACGAGTTGGCGGGGCCACCTATCAAGTCCCGATGGAAGTTCGGTCCGATCGCGGTACAGCTTTAGCATTGCGCTGGATTATTCACTTTTCCAGAACTCGCGCGGGTCGCACGATGGCGATGAAATTGGCGAACGAATTAATGGATGCTGCCAACGAAACGGGCAATGCAATCCGGAAACGGGAAGAAACCCACCGGATGGCAGAAGCCAACAAAGCGTTCGCCCACTATCGTTACTAAAATCGGAATCAGACCCATTGCGGAAAAAAAAGGTGTTCTATGTAAACAAATTTTGCAAAAAATATTAAAATGTAACAGGACCGGGGAAAATCCACAGGAGTATGGCCCATTCGGGTTGACTTCAAAGACCGTGGATTCCTTCTGTCATGTCGAATTGACCCTTTTTCTAGCCCCCTAGATGAAGTGGCAAAGCAGAAGTCAAACTCCTTAAAAAAATAACAGCGAGTGACTTCGCCACCCGAGGAGAATTTTAGGTGTTGTCTTCTCGGGAAGGTAATTCGGTTAAATGACGTTAGCCCGTTTAAGCAAACGGGGGGTCAACGACTTGAATTTAGATCGCGACATTCCAAGCGCGATCGCCAAGCGTCTTAAAAGAAGTAAAACCGCCAAGCGTCTGGTCAAGTAGAATCGAGGATTGTGCCGGAGGCTTGGAAAAGCACCAACACAAGAAAAACGCGGTAGGGCTGGTAGCCAAGCCTTTAGAGGCTAGGTGGAAAGCCCACAAGAGCGGTTTTAACCGCCTACTGCTATAGACTGGAACAGTTGGATGTATCAATGCAGATGGCAATGGTACTGCCAATATCCTTCGCAAAGTAAAGGGAAAGTTCAAACTAGATTTGAGCGGACTTATTAGAGGCACAATGAGCAGCGCCCATCAGAATTAGGCTGTGTTCTAATGCTGTGCAAGAATCCCCGTGTCTTTAGAGACCGGGGAGTGTCAACAAAGTGCGTTTAACGCATCAATCAAAGATAATTGCGGCAACACAAACAAGGAGGTAGCTGTGGCACGTACTGTCCCGCTTGAGAAAGTGCGAAACATAGGAATCGCCGCCCACATCGATGCGGGCAAGACCACAACGACGGAGCGGATTCTGTTTTATTCCGGTGTGGTTCACAAAATCGGTGAGGTGCATGATGGCAACACCGTAACAGACTGGATGGAGCAAGAGCGAGAGCGGGGCATTACCATCACGGCTGCTGCCATCACCACCAGTTGGAAAGAGAACCAGATCAACATTATTGACACCCCCGGTCACGTAGACTTCACCATTGAAGTGGAGCGCTCCATGCGTGTACTCGACGGCGTGATTGCCGTCTTCTGCTCCGTGGGTGGAGTTCAGCCGCAATCGGAAACCGTGTGGCGTCAAGCCGATCGCTATAAAGTGCCGCGCATCGCGTTTATCAACAAGATGGACCGCACTGGGGCGAATTTCTACCGGGTTTACGATCAGATTTGCGATCGGATGCGGACTAACGCCGTGGCGATCCAACTTCCGATCGGCAACGAAGACCAATTCTCGGGCATCATCGACTTGGTGCGGATGAAGGCTCGGATCTACACCAATGATATCGGCACGGATATTCAAGAGTGCGAGATTCCTGATGACATGATCGAAATCTCTCAAAAGTATCGCACCAAGCTGATTGAAGCCGTGGCAGATACCAGTGATGCCTTAACCGAAAAATACCTCGAAGGTGAAGAATTCACCCATGAAGAAATCGTCAAAGGGTTACGGCAGGGAACCATTACAGGTCAGATCGTCCCCACGATCTGCGGTTCAGCCTTCAAAAACAAAGGAGTACAGCTCTTATTAGATGCTGTGGTAGATTATCTACCGGCTCCCATTGACGTGCCACCGATTCAAGGAACTCTGCCGAATGGGGAAGAAATCTTTCGGAGTGCCGATGATAATGCCCCCCTCTCGGCATTGGCCTTCAAAATCATGGCTGATCCCTACGGGCGTCTGACCTTTATTCGGGTCTATTCCGGCGTTCTGGAAAAAGGCAGTTACGTTCTGAACTCCACCAAGGATAAGAAAGAACGGATTTCCCGCTTGATTGTCATGAAAGCTGACGATCGCATTGAAGTGGATGAACTGCGAGCCGGGGAGATCGGTGCAGCGGTGGGTCTGAAAGACACCTTCACTGGCGATACGATTTGCTCCTCGGATAGTCCAGTCATTCTGGAATCCCTGTTCATTCCTGAACCTGTGATCTCCGTGGCAGTGGAACCGAAGACCAAGCAAGACATGGAGAAGCTGTCGAAAGCACTGCAATCCCTGTCCCAAGAAGACCCCACATTCCGGGTGAGCATCGATTCCGAAACGAATCAAACCGTAATTGCCGGGATGGGTGAACTCCACCTCGAAATTCTGGTGGATCGGATGTTGCGTGAGTTTAAGGTAGAAGCGAACGTGGGTGTTCCCCAAGTCGCCTACCGAGAAACGATTCGCAAAGCCGTCAAAGCCGAAGGCAAATTTATTCGCCAAAGTGGTGGTAAAGGTCAGTACGGTCACGTTGTCATCCAACTAGAACCGGGTGATCCGGGTACGGGATTTGAGTTTGTCTCCAAAGTTGTTGGTGGAACCGTACCGAAAGAGTACATTTCCCCCGCAGAACAAGGGATGAAAGAAGCCTGTGAATCTGGGATTCTAGCAGGCTACCCCATGATTGACATCAAGGCCACGTTGGTAGATGGTTCCTACCACGATGTTGACTCCTCGGAAATGGCCTTTAAAATTGCTGGCTCTATGGCAATTAAAGAAGGGGTGATGAAAGCCTCACCCGTTCTGTTAGAGCCTATGATGAAGGTTGAGGTAGAAGTTCCCGAGAACTACCTCGGGGACGTAATGGGCGACCTCAATTCCCGCCGGGGCCAAATCGAAGGAATGGGTTCTGAGCAGGGAATTGCCAAGGTGACTGCTAAAGTTCCATTAGCAGAAATGTTTGGCTATGCCACGGATATCCGGTCTAAAACCCAAGGCCGAGGTATCTTTACGATGGAGTTTAGCCGCTATGAAGAGGTGCCTCGCAACGTGGCTGAACCCATCATCGCCAAGGGTAAAGGGAACGCATAATAGTAGTTCATTGTTGACGGTTCATTGTTCATTGCTTTTTCCCAATGAACAATGAACAATGAACAATGGCCAATGAACGATTGAGAAAGGAACTAGAGAAGACATGGCACGCGCAAAGTTTGAACGGAATAAACCCCACGTTAATATCGGTACGATCGGTCACGTTGACCACGGCAAAACGACCTTAACCGCAGCAATTACTCTGACTCTTGCTGCTCTGGGTCAAGCCAAAGCCAGAAAGTACGATGAAATCGATGCAGCCCCCGAAGAAAAAGAACGGGGGATCACGATTAACACCGCTCACGTGGAATATGAAACGACGGATCGTCACTATGCCCACGTTGATTGCCCCGGTCACGCTGACTATGTGAAAAACATGATTACCGGAGCCGCCCAAATGGATGGCGCGATTCTGGTGGTGTCGGCGGCGGATGGTCCGATGCCTCAGACCCGGGAACACATTCTGTTGGCAAAACAGGTGGGGGTTCCGAATATCGTTGTGTTCTTGAACAAACAAGACCAAGTTGATGACGAAGAACTCCTGGAACTCGTGGAACTCGAAGTTCGCGAACTCCTCACTTCCTACGATTTCCCCGGTGATGATATTCCGATTGTCTCTGGTTCTGGTCTGTTGGCCCTGGAAGCCTTGACCAAAACCCCGGGGCTCAAGAAGGGTGACAATGAGTGGGTTGATAAAATCTACGCCTTGATGGATCAAGTAGATGCTTACATTCCAACTCCGGAACGGGCGATCGATAAGCCTTTCTTGATGGCCGTAGAAGATGTCTTTTCGATTACAGGTCGGGGAACTGTTGCTACGGGTCGGATCGAACGCGGCAAGGTCAAAGTTGGCGAAACCGTGGAATTGGTTGGAATCAAAGACACCCGCAGCACCACGGTGACTGGGGTGGAAATGTTCCAAAAAATCCTAGAAGAAGGTCTGGCTGGAGATAACGTCGGGGTACTGCTCCGGGGGATCCAAAAGGCAGATATCGAGCGCGGGATGGTGATTGCTAAACCCGGTTCGATTACTCCTCACACTCAGTTTGAATCTGAAGTGTATATTCTCAAGAAGGAAGAAGGGGGCCGTCATACGCCGTTCTTCTCTGGCTATCGTCCTCAGTTCTTTGTACGGACGACTGACGTTACCGGAACCATTAAAGCCTTCACTTCAGACGAAGGGGACGAAGTGGAAATGGTGATGCCCGGAGACCGGATCAAGATGACGGTTGAACTGATTAACCCGATCGCCATTGAACAAGGGATGCGCTTCGCCATCCGTGAAGGCGGACGGACCGTCGGCGCGGGTGTGGTCTCTAAAATCCTCGACCAACCCAAGAAGTAAACCGACTTAGGGCGCTCCGCTCCTGCCTTTTAAGGCAGAAGCGTGCTGATTGACGGTAGAGCAGAAAAGCCATCCCAACTTGAGGAGCTTTTCTGCTCTGCTTGTATCTGTC
>NZ_JAFLQW010000556.1 GCF_017313335.1 Phormidium pseudopriestleyi FRX01
ATCGATGCGGGTCAATTTGAAAATCGCGATCCAATCACCGAATTTTTTACAGATATTTATCTCGATCGCAACCCGGATATTGCTACAGCAGTGACAGCGGATTTACTCACCGCTTACGAACATTTTGTCAAGTCGGGACAAGAGGAAGGACGGTCCCCTGGACCTAACTTTGATGCTACATTTTATTTAACCCATCATCCTGATGTTGCTGCATTCGTGAGAACGGGACAAATCAGTGCGGTCGAACATTACCTGCTATTGGGCGCATCGGAGGGACGTGCAGCAACGGAACATAACTCACCCCTCGCCCTCAACGAGACCCTAGAATTGGGGATACTGGGGACCCGAAACCTGACCGGGGCGACTTCCCCAGAAACCTCACCGCAACAGTATCGGTTTCGCGTAGATAGCCCCAGTCAAGTGAGTTTACTCCTGAGTAGACTGAGTGATGAGATCGAGGTCACCCTGTATCAGGATCACAACGGCAACCGAGTCCTTGACTTCACCGAGGCGATCGCTGCCAATACAGAACCCGGAACCCGCGCTAAACTCTTGAACCGGGTCTTAAATCCAGGGGATTACTCCCTGGCGATCGCTGCCCAAAACGAAGAAACATCCTATCATCTGAGTCTGGCGACCCTTCCCCTATCCAACTCCTACCCCAACCTGACGGGAAACCGGGAATTATACCCCCAGAACCTCGGTTCCCTCTCCTCAGATATCCTCCTCAGCAACAGCTTAGAACCCAACAACGCCGCAGACATCTACCAATTCACCCTAGATACAACCACCCCAGTTCAGATCGAACTGAATGGATTAACGACTGATGTAGACTTATTTTTAATTCAGGACTCCCCCGAAACTGCCCAAATTCTCGCCGAATCCACCACCCCAGGCAATCAACCCGAAACGATTACCCAAAGTGCCTTAGAACCCGGAACCTATTCCGTTTGGGTCAAACCTGTGGAAGGAGAAACCCAGTATCACTTGAGTCTGTCCCCAGATAACTCCACGGAGTCAGAAACCCGGACTCTGGACCTCCCACCCCCGATGTTTAACCCCCAGTTTGGGTTTGGGTTAGTGGATGCTGGTGCTGCCGTGGCGCGGGTCCTGGGAGAACCGACCCCGTTTCCCCAAGTTACCAATCCCATCACCAATAATTATGCCTTAGATGCGATCAATGCACCCGCAGTTTGGAATCGAGGATATACCGGCGAGGGAATCGTTGTCGCGGTGTTGGATACGGGAATAGATCTCACTCATCGGGACCTCCAGGGGAATTTCTGGGTGAATGTGGGTGAAATTCCCGGGAACGGGGTAGATAATGATGGCAATGGGTTTATTGATGACTTTCACGGCTATGATTTTGTGGATGGGGATGGGAATCCCTCCTTTTCTCACTCAACCGAACGTCACGCCACGCACCTAGCGGGGATTATTGGTGCACAGAGAAATGGGATTGATGGGACTTTACCGGGGGGATTTGGGTTTGATGTGACCGGAGTGGCATACAATGCGACGTTAATGCCGGTCCGTGTTCTTGACGATCGCCAGTCCTTTGACCAATTTGAAATAGCTGTAGCGAACGGAATTCGCTATGCGGTGGAGAATGGTGCACAGATATTAAATTTGAGCTTAGGGAATTTGCCCGGAGAACCGCCTACAGAACGGATTGCCGAAGCGTTGCGCTTTGCTCGCGATCGCGGCGTGGTTGCGGTATTTGCCTCGGGAAATGAAGGATCCGCGAGGGCGACTCAACCGGCAGATCCGGCCATTCGCGCCACCGAAGGACTGGGAATTGCCGTGGGTGCAGTCGATCGCGATCGCCGAGTGGCCCCCTTCTCTAATCCTGCCGGGTCCGCCTTTGGCCCTTATAATTTCGTCGTAGCACCGGGCGTCGGCATCCGTTCCACCACCCCAAATCAAAACTATTTTACCTTAGATGGTACCTCAATGGCTGCTCCCTATGTTTCTGGAGTTGTTGCCTTGATGTTGCAAGCTAATCCGAATTTAACTCCTGCCCAAGTCGAACGCATTCTGATCGAAACGGCAAACCCTTCTAGCATCTGGGTTTAAACTGGTGAAATCGCCACCGGAACATCACAGACCAACGGTTCTAACCTCTGGATTTAATCGCGGGAACTAGCCACTAGAGAAAAGGCATCGGGACTTGGACGAGGTCCTTTTCTAGTCTTTGCTTCAAAATCGGGATGATTTCTGCATCAAAAAAAAGATGCACCTATTTCGCAACAAAGTCAAATTTTTTCGACTGAAGCTATTGGAAAATCCCTGAAATTTATCATATTGATTTTCAATTAATTTAATAAATTTAATCAGTTTAACAAATCTTACTTGTTGATTTTAAAGTCATTAGATATACTGGAAGAATTAATTATCTCTTGAAAGAAAATAGGGCAACGTAATGTTGAACATCACTCACTTGTATGATGAGATATACTATCTCAATCAAAATCAAGACATAAAGGAGGCAGTTGCCACAGGGATTTTCGCGAGTGGGTTTGAGCATTTCATCAATTTTGGTAAATTTGAAGGTCGGGACCCCAGTCTATTTTTTGATACCGAATATTATTTAGCCCAGAACCCGGTTCTCGCCCAGACTGTGGCTGCTGGAACTACCTCCGCGATCGAACATTTCGTGAATTTCGGACAATCCGAAGGGCGCAATCCCATCTTTGAATTTTTTACGGATTTTTACCTGGAAAACTATCCAGATGTATCTACAGCCGTAGCTTCAGGCTTAGTCACTCCCTATCAACATTTTATCCAAGCGGGTCTATTCGAGGACCGCGAACCAGGCTGGGGCTTTAATCGAGCCTTCTATTTGGAAAACAACCCTGATGTTGCCACGGTCGTGAATGCCGGTCAGATGAGTTCGATTCAGCATTACCTCACAATGGGTAAAGCAGAAGGACGAATCGGCAACCTAACCACCGAGAATCCGCCCCCCCCGAACCTGACCCCCCAGAGTCCAACTGGAGAAATCAGTGCCGTCACGGATCTCGGACTGTTAGAAAGCCGTTCGGTAGACGGAATGCTGAGTGTTTTGCAACGCCGCCAACTCTACCGCTTCACCTTAGACAGTCCTAGCGATGTGAGCTTAGAACTCAGTGGCGTCATGGGTGATGCGGATCTGTACCTCGGGGAGGATGTCAACCAAAATAACCAAATCGATTATGGAGAAATCATCGCTTCTTCCACCAACGATGGAACCTCCTCCGAAAGCCTTAATCGAGGTTTGCCTGCCGGTACTTACTTTGTAGAGGTGTATCGGTATGAGGACTCCCCCCTCTACACTCTTAACCTCCAGGCAACCCCTCGGACCGATATACCACCGGATTATGTCGGTAACACTCTATCAGAAGCATTTTACCTCGGAGACCGCACGAATGCGGGGTTTACATTCGTGAATCAGGTCTTGGAAAGCGCTGGAATTCCTGTGCCTGAACAAGTAGGGGACTTTGATCCAATTGATATTTATCGGGTTTCCTTGGCAACTCCAAACCAATTGCGGGTGACTCTGGATGGACTCAGCGCCGATGCCGATGTCAAGATTGGCAGCGATCGCAACCAAGATGGCATCATCTCCTACGATGAAGTCATTGCCAGAGGGGTAAAACCAGGAACTCAGGCGGAGGATGTCTACGTTCCGGCCCTGGTTCCCGGAGAGTATTATATTCTGGTGGAACAATACAGCGGCAATACAACCTATAATTTGAGCGTAGAAACGAAACCCGTGCAGTTTCCTCTGTTAGAAGCTGTTCCTGTAGACCCCTTAAACCCTCTTCCTCAAACCGTGGTGGGCAGTCTCACCGCGACCAATCAGGCGGATACCTATCGCTTCAGTCTCACCGAGCCCAGTGACATCCAACTCAATCTGCAAGGACTCGGGGCCATTACGGATTTACATTTGATTCAGGATGTCAACGGCAATGGCATTGTAGACACCGGGGAAATTCTCAGCATGGCCCCCACCCTGGAGGACTTACTCAATTCCCTGGTGGCAGTGCCATTCGTTCCCCGGGATTCAGAACAAATCACATTTCTGGGATTGCCTGCGGGGGAATATTTTGTGAGTGTCAACCAAGGTATTTTTGATACCAACTATAGTCTCAATCTCGCAGCAACTCCGGCCAGCTCGAACTTTAATACTCTATTTGGCTATGGGTTAGTGGATGCTGCTGCTGCCGTTGCCCAGGCGATCGGGGAACCCGGTTTAGCCCCGGTTGGCGACCTCATCAGTGATACCTTTTTAAATAACACCCGGGACCTCAACTTAATGAATGTACCAGCAGTTTGGAACCGAGGGTTTACTGGGGAAGGCGTCATTGTCGCTGTCTTAGATGATGGCGTAGACTTGCAGCATCCGGATCTAGCCAATAATATCTGGGTCAATCCCACTGAAATTCCCAATAATGGCATTGATGATGATGGGAATGGATTTGTCGATGATGTGTGGGGCTGGGATTTTGCGGATGGCAATAACGACCCGAATCCGGACTTGTATAATGCTCATGGAACTCATGTTGCCGGGACCGTGGCGGCACAACGGAATGGGGTAGATATCTTAACCGGACTATGGAGCACGGAAATGAATGGAGTGGCCTACAATGCGACTATTATGCCCGTCCGAGTCCTGGGAGACTACCAGACTCTCGCTGAAGCTGATGTGGCCATTGCCTCGGGAATTCGGTATGCCGTGGAGAATGGCGCACAAGTTTTGCAAATGAGCCTGGGGAATTATGTTGGCGAACCGACGTTTCCTTTGACTGAGGCAGCTCTAGCATTTGCCCGAGAACAGGGTGTTGTGGCGGTGATTTCCGCCGGAAATGAGCGAGAGCGCTTTGGTGCGACCCGACCGAGTGACCCGGCATTTTTGGCTAACCAAAACTTGGCGATCGCCGTGGGCGCAGTCAACCAAGACAATCAATTGGCGCCCTTTTCCAATCCGGCAGGACCCAATCCTCTCCCCTTAGTGGTCGCCCCCGGGGTTGATGTATTATCTACGGATTTGTATCAAGACTACAACTTCAGAACCGGAACCTCAATGGCCGCCCCTTATGTCGCTGGGGTTGTAGCCCTGATGCTCTCCGCCAATCCCACCTTGACTCCGGCTCAAGTCGAGCAAATCCTGATTGAAACCGCACAACCGGAGGGCATTACTTTGGCGGTGGCCTAATCTTAGGACCCTCGGTTTTTCACCCCGGGCATTGACATCCAGACAATGCTGATAAAAATGGACAGGCGATCGCCTGTCCATTTTTTATTTTTACAGGCTTCATTTTGCTCAAGCCAACTGTTATTCATCAGCAGAGTTCTGTGACATCCTCCCATCAGGGTAAATTTTTTGATTCATCAGACCCGTGACTCAGC
>NZ_JAFLQW010000045.1 GCF_017313335.1 Phormidium pseudopriestleyi FRX01
CATATTATTACCGTTCAAACCGAACATAATGCGGTTCTCGACCCCTGTGCCTACTTAGAAACCTTGGGATTTGAAATCACCTATTTGCCGGTTCAACCCGATGGATTGCTGGATTTATCCGAGTTAGAAACTGCCTGTCGTCCTGATACGGTGTTGGTGTCAGTAATGGCGGCAAATAATGAAATTGGCGTTTTACAACCGTTGAAGGAAATAGGGTTAATCTGTAAAGAACGCGGGATTATTTTTCATACAGATGCCGCCCAAGCGATTGGTAAAATTCCCCTGGATGTGCAGGAGATGCAGGTGGATTTAATGTCATTAACGGCCCATAAAATATATGGACCAAAAGGAGTCGGTGCACTCTATGTTCGTCGTCGTCATCCTCGGGTAAAAATTGCGCCCCAGATTCATGGGGGAGGACATGAAAGAGGATTGCGATCGGGGACGCTGTATGTGCCTCAGATTGTGGGATTTGCCAAAGCGGTGGAGTTGGGATTGGCAGAAATGGAGTCAGAATGCGATCGCCTGATGACATTGCGTCAGCGGTTATGGGAGAAATTGCAATCTCTGGAATCAGTATTTCTGAATGGTCATCCCACCCAACGATTAGCCGGTAATCTAAATATAAGTGTAGCGGGAGTGGATGGTCAAGCGTTATTGCTGGGACTGCAATCGGTGATGGCGGTGTCATCGGGTTCCGCTTGTACTTCGGCTAAAATTGCGCCGTCTCATGTGTTGGAGGCAGTCGGGCGATCGCCGGAGTTGGCATTTGCTTCGGTGCGATTTGGCATCGGGCGATTTAATACGATTGAGGAGATTGATAGAGTGGCGCAACAGGCGATTACTACCATTGAATCGTTACGGAAAGTTCGGGGAGGATTGTTGAGGTAAGAGGGATAAACCACGGATTTCACGGATTTTCACTGAGGGATTTCATAGAAGGATTTTGGGGTTTGATTGGGGGAGATTGGGGGTTTTGTCGATTAGCAAATAGGTGTTCATTTGTCTTTTTACTTTGATGGTAATGGGTCCTCATTTTTGGACGGATTGCTGCATTTCTAGGGTCATTGTGCCGATCGCACCGGCGGAGTCAGGACGTTGTTCTGGTAATCCTCCGACAACCATGTTAGCATCGCCCAATGTCGGCAAATAAAATGGTGACATCGGGGAAATAGTCGGCGATCGCAGTTTGATTGTCTTTTAACCGTTTGGCGATCGCAAGGGGAAATATTGAGTAATAACTGTTCCGATTTTTCTGGTTCGTCTTGGAGTTCTACAGACGTTTGGGATTCAAGATGAATTGGCCTGTCACGCTCATAATTGACCCTTTTGGGGGAAGAAATTGCGGACCCGTCTTTGACTCTCGGGTTGGTCTGGAAATAGTCGGTTCTGGACTCTTTCAAGTTATATAGCTTGGACTATTCCACAACTGATTTAGGATTACTCTAGGTCAACCTGGATAATTCCCTCTAGCATTACCAAATAATTTGCGATCGCTCATTCACCACTTGATGATAAACTGCTTCGGTTTGTTGAGCCAATTTCGGCCAACTAAATCGCTGCTTTAAATCCGCGTAAGCATTATCAATTAACCACTGAACATACTCTGGATTTTTTAACACATCTAAAATTCCCCCAGCGAGGGAGTTGGGATTATTTGTCCAGGTGACGACGCCGGTTTTTGTATGTTGAACCACCTCCGGTAATCCTCCAGTATCGGAAACGACGACGGGAACCCTGGCGGCAAAACTTTCTAAGGCAACAATTCCAAAAGGTTCATAGAGACTGGGGAAAACGGCACAATCGGCGACGGTTTGAAATTTGTGTAGGTCATCCTCAAACATGAAGCCGGTAAAATAGCACTGAGGCCAGATATTTAAGGCAGAAGCTAATTGCTTGAGGTGGTCAGTGTTGCCACCGCCCACAATGGCAAATTTGACCAATCCTCCCATTTCTGAGAGGATTTTTGGTGCGGCTTTTAATAAGACTTCGACCCCTTTTTCATAGGTCATTCGACCGACATAGTAGACGATTTTTTCATTATCTTCTGCAAATTGACGGCGGAAGGTTTGGGCATCAAAATCCTGCCACCGGGGTTTTTTTTCGGCCCGGATGCCATTAAAAATGACGTTGATTTTATCCCAGGGACAGCCTAATGCCTGTTCAACTTCTCGACGCATATAGTCGCTACAGACGATGGTCCGCCAGGAGTTGTGCAATAAGTCTCCCTCTTTCTGGGCGATATACCTCTGGATTTCGTTATGAAGTCCGTTGTTTCGTCCATGTTCGGTGGCGTGGATGGTGGCAACGAGGGGAATTTTAAAATGGTGTTTGAGGGCGATCGCCGCATCAGCAACTAACCAATCATGGGCGTGAATCAGGTCGAAGGGTCCTTCTTCTAAAATCAATTTACCCCCATGACGTCCCATGCTTTCGTTCATGTTGGCCACCCAGTGGAAGAAGTCGTTTCCGTGTTCGACGGGGACCCGATGTACCTCAATCCCTTCAATTTGTTCATACATCGGTGCATTACCAAATTCCACGGTGACTAAATGGACGCAATGGCCCAATTTCACCAACTCCGGATACAATTCGGCAACGTGACGTGCAATACCCCCGACAATCCGGGGAGGAAACTCCCAAGTGAGTACCAGAATTTTCATGAACGCAGATTTAGACAAATTTAGGTTTGGATAGAACTAACATTTTTCCCCGTAAACAACAACCAGCGGAGTTTAAAAACCCGCTGGTTGTTGTTTACGGATCGGGTTTCAATAATGGCTCAATTTCTTGACGATACCTTTGCCATGCCGCTAATGCTGCTGAATTCGATGGGGTTTGTCGGCGCATTAAAATGACTCCCTGTTCAAATCCAATGATGCCATATTGGTCTGTGGTATGCAGTTGTTCGATAAAGGGGACTAAATCGCGAAATAGGGCGCGGTCATGTTTGAAGGCGGGGAGATATTGTTGGAGTTGCCACAAGTCGGCGATCGCATATTCGACGTTAACCTCTTCTCCTGCATCATTGCGGAACCGCAAAAACGGAAAGCGCAGAATTTCCGTTCTTCCGGAGAGGGAAGGCACTAAATAGGTGGTGGCGGAAACACTGGCATCCGGTGGAATCTGGGACATTAAGTTTCGGATATGTCCACTATGTTGCCACTGCTGCGGCAGGGAAACGTACACCCAGGGGTTGATTGAGTCGGGAATAATAAAATAAAAGGTGCGATTCGGGTTGGAGGTAAAGGTAAATAACAGGGATAATCCAATGCAAATAGTCCAAAAGCGCTGCATGGAAAGTTTTAGCAGTTTGGGATGGGTTTCCCACCAGTTGTCGGCTTTTTTGCGAAGGGGTTTGAGTAGGGCTCTGAGGCGATCGCCCCACAGAGACATCTGTTTCCTTAATCCTTTCACCTCCTGGATGTTGTCCGGTTCGACGGTGGGTTTATTCCACAATCCCTGGCGAATCACGTCCCGGACTGGGGTTTGCAGGGACTGTTGCCGGTAGGACCACCAGAGGATTGCGCCATAACACAGACCCGGGACCACTGTCATGGCATAGCGGATGTTAATGGATAGGGCGGTTTGACCTTGCTGCAAGAAAATCGCTAACAGGGGAAATCCGGCGATCGCCCAAGCGGCAGGGGAGAAAGCGGGAATAAAGGCCAACGGCAGCCATTGTCCCAGGAGATACTTAATTTTTCCCCCTATTGGCGTGATAATCTCCCAAATCACTAATCCCGGTTGGCTGATAAAGGCCCAGAGAATCTCCAAAGTAGTCGCTTCTTCTTTATCAACGTACTGCCCGAAGCGCTCAATGGTGAACCTGCGAGAAATATCGTCAGAAAATAGGGGCATGACCCAGTTGGTCAAGATGGCAATATAGGTGAAGCTGAGGGTACAAATGGCTAATCCGCTTTTGGGATAGCGTTTGCTGAGGATCATGTACACTCCGACGCCAAATAGGGAGATGCCGCCATCGGCCCGGACTGCGAGGATGCAGAGGGCGAGGGGCCAAAAGAGCCACCACCAACGTTTTTCCATTGCCAACAACAGACTGAAGACAAATAAGGGCATCTGGAAGTTGTCATGGAAATTGGAGAGGGTGGGACCGGCGATCGCATTGGCGGCATAATAGCTAACGGCAATCCAACTGGCGATCGCCGGTTGCAGATAGACTCGGGCGAGGAGGTAGAGTACCCCTCCGGCAGCGGTGACGAGGGTAACATGGAGGACGCTTAAGGTCACCGGAGACGGAAACAGACTGTAAATGGGCAGCCAGAGTAATAGGGCCGGGGTAAAATGTTGTCCGAGGCGGTGATAGGAAACGTCTGGGACTTCTCCACTATGGACGACATTGGTGGAAAGGCCCGATGAGAGGGAACTTTGAAACAAGCGCCCCTGGCTGCTATTCCAAAAGACTTGGTTGAAAATTCCCTGGTCAAAAGAGGCGTAAAAGGTGTAGTAGCGGTGGAGAGTGAAGACTATTGTCACCACAAAGAAGGCGATCGCAACTGTGACCACCAACCGCCCCCCTGATTTTTTCTGCAAGTTTGACAACATTCCTCGCTTAAGTCTTAAGAAAATGTTAAGGTTTGACAACTAACGTTCTGTTGCCTCAACAGGTTGAAAGTTGAGGTTCTATTGGGTGGGTTTAGACCAGTGAGGAGGCCCTAGTTCTTTTCCTTCTGGGCAGGCAAGTCGTGACGAGAGTCGAATCAATTCTACTCTTTCACGAATCGACCATAAACAGGATAATTTATAAATCTAAAAAAAAATAAAAGAATCACTAGGGCGATCGACTCACGGGTCTCCGACTCAAAATGAATGTTACTTTTTAGCCGCATTGCCACAAGGGGATTGCATGAGGGCAGTTCCGGAAAAAACCATGCATCAGAATGATGAAGCACCTTTAAAGCTTGTCCTATTTGTTGATAGGCGTCCAAAATCTAGCGAACAAATTCGGAGAATCCGCAGTTATTTTCAGAAACTGCGGACAGGTATCCCTTTTGACTTAGAGATCATTGACGTCAGCGAACAGCCTTATTTGGCTGAACAATTTAAACTTGTCGCGACTCCGGCTTTAATTAAACTCCACCCGGGACCCCGACAAGTTCTAGCCGGTAGCAATTTAGTAGCCGAACTCGATAAGTGGTGGGATCGCTGGCAAAAGTCGGTGGAGGAGTATCTCAGCAAGCAGGCATCAGAAGAAGCGATCGGGCATTATCCCAGGAAAAGTATCTCTTCTGAACTGGCACATTCGGCTGAATTAATGGAACTCTCCGATGAAATTTTTCGCCTCAAGCAGGAAAAAGAAGAACTACGAGACCAACTCCATTTTAAGGACCGCCTGATTGCCATGTTAGCCCATGAGTTGCGAAATCCTCTGACGGCAGCTTCCCTGGCTTTAGAAACCCTAGAAATCACTTACAAACCGGAAAAAGCTCTCAATCCCGAGGCAGCATCGGCACTCAGGGCAAGATTAATTTACCATGCTCGCACTCAAACCCGCCTCATCGATCGCATGATATCAGATATCCTTGTTGCTGCTCACAGCACAAATAGTGCAGAGTTTCACATTCATCCCCAGAAACTCAACCTCAAAACCCTGACTTTGAATATCCTGGAAAATTTCAAAGACCGCTTATTGGCAAAATCCCATACCCTAAAAACTGACATTCCTAACGATTTACCCTCGGTTTATGCCGATGGAGAACGGGTCCGCCAGGTGATTGTAAATCTTGTTGACAATGCCATTAAGTACACTCCCCAAGGCGGAAAAATTGAAGTTTGTATCTTGCACCGCACGACACAAGAGAAACACGGTAGGGCTGGTAGCCTCGCGTCTTTAGACCGAGGTGGAAAGCCCACACGAGCGGTTTTAACCGCCTACACTGTAGTCCAACCATGATGAGGGTCGTTAATGTAGCGCTCTATCG
>NZ_JAFLQW010000092.1 GCF_017313335.1 Phormidium pseudopriestleyi FRX01
GACTCTCCAAGCACAAAAACAAAAAAAGTATACACAAAGGCTGGGGGAACTCAGTCCGAGTGGGTAGAGGGATACTTGAATGTCCCGTTGTCGCCGCAAGGTGGGCAAGAATCCCCTGACTTTAGTCATGGTACGGTTCAATGACATCACTACAGAAAGCACTCCCAGCTTTAATGATTATAAAAAGAGGTCTTTAGGGCCTCTTTTTGCATTTTTGGAGAGGGGGAAAGTTTGTAGTAACGACTTTAGTCGTTATCCCGTTCATTCGTAGTAACGAGTTGAGTTGTTTCCTCCTTCCACTGTCATTCGGGAAATCCTAAAATATACTGAAGTGAACTTAATGTAGTTATCGGACTTGCTTTGGATGCAACGCCTACTGATTCCCGTTTTCGATCCGGCTGTCAAAGAATGGGCCTTAGAAGCTCGATTATTACGATGGTTAACGTTCCTCTGGCTGTTTGTGGGTTTGGCGGTCCTATTTTCTGCTTCCTATCCCAGTGCCAATGCCGATTTTGGTGATGGACTCTATTATTTTAAACGGCAACTGATCTGGGTTGTGGTTGGGTTAATCGGCTTTAATGTCCTGGTTTATACCCCCCTGCGATACATTCAAGGTATTTCGGATTGGGCGGTGATTATCCTACTGGGGTTGATTTGGCTGACGATCGTTCCAGGATTTGGGACCACTGTTAATGGCGCGACTCGGTGGTTAAAATTGGGTCCGGCCTTGATTCAACCCTCGGAGTTAATTAAACCCTTTCTGATTTTGCAAGCGGCGCGAATTTTTGGCAACTGGAACCGTTTGACTTGGCAGGTACGGATTAATTGGTTGGTGATTTTCGTGGCGGTTCTGTTGGGAATCTTGGTGCAGCCTAACTTGAGTACCACGGCCCTATGTGGGATGACGATTTGGTTGATTGCTTTGGGGTCGGGTTTACCGTTTGCTTATTTGGGGAGTACGGCATTCGCGGGTTTTCTCCTGGCGGTGATGAGTATTAGTATTAAGGAATATCAACGACGAAGAGTGATGTCGTTTTTAAATCCTTGGGCCGATCGCTTTGGAGATGGATATCAGCTGATTCAAAGTTTGTTAGCAGTGGGGTCCGGGGGAACTTTGGGGACTGGGTTTGGTTTGTCCCAACAAAAGTTGCTGTATTTGCCGATTCAATACACGGATTTTATTTTTGCTGTGTATGCCGAGGAGTTTGGATTTGTCGGGAGTATGGTGCTGATGCTGCTGCTGGGGAGTTATGCAACGGTGGCGTTGTTGGTGGCGTATAAAACTCGGGAGATTGTGCAGCAGTTGGTGGCGATCGGGGTGATGGTGGTGATGATTGGACAATCCCTGCTCAATATTGGGGTGGCGACGGGTGCTCTGCCGACGACGGGATTACCGTTGCCGCTGTTTAGTTATGGGGGGAGTTCGATGATTGCTAGTTTGATGTGTGCGGGGATTTTGATTCGGGTGGCAAGGGAAAGTAGCGCCGCAGAGGTGGTGTCGTTGGCGGATAAGCGCCGATCGCGCTTCGGCAGAGGACGGAGGAAGCGGTAGGGTTGGCGGAGGCAGAATTTTGGAACGAGAGGATTGAGCGCCAAAAAATATGGAGATGGATTGGAGGGGCGATCGCTGATTCTTCACCCCCCTCCACTTCGTTAACTATCCGGATCTACTCCCAAATCTCGCAACCGTTGCGTTAGTTTTTCCGCCCGTTCTTCAGGCCAGAGAAGGAGTTCACCATTGGCATTCCACCAGCGCAACCAATTCCCGGTGCGGTTGTCACGGGTTCCCTCCCAGACGCCTAAAAATAGCTCTAGTCCGGGAATCCAATACAGACCATTAGAATCGGGAGTTTGAATTTGATATCGGGTGGATTCTAAAGCGTACAGTTCTAAATCAGCAATTTGCGGATGAAATATGGCATAAAGGGGTACTTTAATAATTTGTTCGTAAAAGTACCATTTGCCAATACGTTTTTGACATTCCATCGAGTATTCTTCCCCATAAGTATCCGATAGGAATTCCATGACCATGAGTGGAATGGGTCCTTCGGTGTGGGGAGTGTAGCTGCGACGGGGTTCAGGACTGGACCAAGGTGCAACGGGACGAATGTACATCCAATCGGGGGCCTTGCAAATTGGGCGGTTATTAATGGCAGCACACAATGCAAAGTTCGCTGAAATTAAGGCGTCTTGGCATAACTGCGGAGTCAATGCTTGACGCAGAGCATTGGCTAATAAAGGATGTTCTAAATTTTCCACGGGGTCGTCAGGGAGTACAAAGTCTTCGGGGAGTTTAGGCCAGGTAATTGTTATCTCAGAAACTGAGGTCTGAGGTAGGACAGACATAGGCAACCTCGTATGACCGTTGATAAGGGATTTGGTTTTATTGTATCCGATGGAAGGAGGCGATCGCATCCTGTACCGACTCTACATCGACATCATGAGTTAGGAGTATTTTATTTGATAAATTTTGACTAAACTAATCGATATTAAATATTTTTAATATCATAATTTCATAAAAAACTTTTTTAAACTCGTTAATCTGAATATTCGGAAACGACTGAAGTCATTACTACGAACAGGGGGAATGGTTTTTGCTCTGAATATTCGGAAACGACTGAAGTCGTTACTACGAACAGTGGGAAATGTTTTTAGTTCAAATATCCGGAAACGACTGAAGTCATTACTACGAACGTTGGGAAAGGGCCGATCGCCGGTTTATCGGTTTGAGTTGGATGAGTGCGATCGCCGGGGTGTCCTCTACGTTACAATTATTTATATTGGGCGTTTTCCCCGGTTAAAGCATGATTGATTCTGTGCAAACTTCTCTCTACCACCTCCAACAACTCGCTGATGGTCTCGTTTCTAGCCAATTGAGTCACCTCTCCTGGGTGAGTGTCTTAATTATTTTTTTGGCGGGGTTGCTGACTAGCTTGACCCCTTGTATGTTGTCCATGCTGCCGATTACGATTGGCTATATTGGCGGGTATGAGGCCCAAAGTCGGATTCAGGCTGCCGCGCAGTCTACTTGGTTTGCTTTGGGTTTGGCTACTACCCTCGCTGCATTGGGTATTGTCGCCGCTTATGTAGGTCAGGTTTATGGTCAAGTGGGGATTGGTTTGCCGATTCTGGTGAGTGTGATTGCGATTTTGATGGGGCTCAATCTTCTGGAGGCGTTACCGTTGCGTTTGCCTTCTTTGGATGGGATGGAGTTTATTCCCAAGGATGTGCCCGATGGGGTACGTTCCTATTTGTTGGGACTGACGTTTGGGTTGGTAGCTTCTCCTTGTAGTACCCCAGTTTTGGCAACGTTATTGGCTTGGATTGCCAGTACCCAAGATGTCATGTTAGGAGGGGCTTTATTGCTGGCTTATACGGCAGGTTATGTGGCTCCTTTGATTTTGGCGGGTACGTTTACGGCTACGATTAAAAAGTTACTGGAAGTGCGTCGCTGGTCCGGTTGGATTACGCCGGTTAGTGGGGCGCTTTTAGTAGGATTTGGAGTATTTTCTCTGTTATTTCGACTGCTTCCGGTGGTGTAGTAATTGGGGAGAGTAGTGCGGAATTTTACCACAAACAACAAATGACCAACAACAAATGACCAATGACCAATAACAAAGGACAAATGAC
>NZ_JAFLQW010000139.1 GCF_017313335.1 Phormidium pseudopriestleyi FRX01
GATCGCAAGACACTCAATCCCACGGCTCCATCTCGTCCCATGCCGGTGAGCAACACCCCTAATCCTTGTCCCGGCCAGTTTTCAGCCAAACTTGTAAAAAAAACATCCACAGAGGGACGATAGGGATTATCCTGGGGATGTTTAGTATAGCCGAGGGTGCGATCGGGACGCATGAAAAGATGATCATTAGTTCCGGCAACGATAATTTTACCCGGTTCTAGTGTCATTCCCACTTGAGCCAACTCAACTTTTAACCGGGTTTGCTGGGATAACCACTGGACAAAACTGGCGGAAAACTGCACATCGATATGTTGGACGATCGCCACCGATACTCTAAAATCCTGGGGTAACTGAGACAAAATCTTGGCCAGGGCCGTGGGACCTCCGGTAGAAGCTCCGATGGCAACCAGGGGGGGATAGGGTTTATTCGTAGAACAAGACTTAACCGGAATCAGACTTTTGGGGTTTTTGCTAACAGGTTTACCCAGTAATTTATGAATCGTCCTAATTTTTTCCAGGAGGGTTTCTCCCCCTTCGGCAGTTCCGTAGTGTCCGAGAATCGGCGTAATCACGACATCGAGCGCCCCATATCCGAGGGCTTCAAATACTTTAGGTAAATGAGTGTTAATGCTAGAAGTCACCAGCAAAATCGCACAGGGACAATGACGCATAATCTGGCGAGTTGCCTCTACCCCATCCATCACAGGCATGAATACGTCCATTAAAATGAGATCCGGTCGTACTGAGGCACATTTATCGAGGGCTTCAGCGCCATTTCGGGCAACCCAAATAAGTTCGTAGTCAGGCACTGATGTTAAGACGCGCCGTAAGGCTTCTATTGCCAACAGCATATCATTAACAATAGCAATTTTCATATAGAGGGTGAGGTATAGTGACGAGCAAATCCCGAAATTTTTCCTATTATATCTAAATTTACCCATTTTTATCAAATTATTTTTTAATAAATAACTTATTCCCGGGAAGATTTTGATTGGAAATAAAAAAATAACGTAACCCATTCAGAAATAAGAGGCACTTGATGGCCGAAATTTCCCTCAGTTGGGAGTCGGCATGATTGTGCCACGCTGCTCCAGAAGGCACCCAAGCTGGCCGACTAGAAAGGGGTTCTTTCACAGGGGTTTCAAAAGAGGAATCGGCGGGTGTGATCCCAGGGTTCGCCTCCACCTCAGCAGAGTCAAATCTCATCTGGGGTCCCAATCATATCAATGACGGCATTTAAAAATGTATCATCATGAAAACTGCTTTTTGTCAAGTAATAATTTGCCCCGGCTTCTAACCCTAATAGTCGGTCCTCTTCCCGGTCCTTGTAAGAAACAATAATCACCGGAGTAGACTTCAATTTTGCATGACTTTTAAGGTGGTTAACCAGTTCAATCCCATTCATTCGGGGCATATCTACATCGGTAATAATCAGGTCATATTCCCCGGTTATTGCTGCATTCCAAGCATCAGCTCCATTAACAGCAACATCGACCTTGTAGCCTTTATTTTGTAACAGTTTTCGTTCCATTTCTCGGACAGTAATTGAATCATCGACTACGAGAATTTTTTGATGATGTTTGGACTCTTTGACCTGGGCATCCTGAGTGATTTGACTTAACCGTCCACTACTCACAAGTAGATCAAGCGATCGCACCAAATCTTCTACATCAATAATTAAAACCAGAGTTCCATCTTCCATTAATGCTGCCGCACTAATATCCCGAACCTTGCCCAGACGGGGGTCTAGGGGCCGGACTACTAAATCTCGCTCACCGAGAAAGCGATCAACCACCAAGCCATAATAGTTCATGCGATCGCTCAGAACAATCACCGATAACAACTCATCATTGAGGGCACTCTGTTCCAATTCCAGAACTTGATGAGCACTAACCAGACTAATATTTTGACCATTAAGCGTAAAATACTGCCGGTTTTCCACCACAAAAATATCCCCACGGTGAATCTGAACAATCCGATCAATTCGGGTGAGGGGAAACCCGTAGGGTTCGGAAGAAATTTCGACTAATAGGGTGCGAATAACCGATAGGGTTAAGGGCAACTGGAGATGAAACCGGGTGCCTTTTCCCAGTTCAGACTGAGCACGCAATAACCCGCCAACCTCCTGCATCATTCCCTTAGCAATATCTAACCCAACGCCCCGGCCAGAAATTTCAGTCACCTCAGTTACAGTGGAAAAGCTGGGTAAAAATAAAAATTCCATTAGTTCAGCTTCAGTGAGCTGATGGGCGAACTCGGGATTTACCAATTGATTGGCAATCACCTGTTGCCGGACCGCTGCTAAATTGATGCCTCGACCATCATCAGAAATGGTAATTAATAGCATTCCACCGCGATGAACTGCTTCGATTCGTACCGTTCCTTCGGGGGTTTTTCCTTTCTCAATCCGTTCGCTAGGAGATTCTATCCCGTGGGCGATCGCATTTCGCAAAATTTGAGTTAACGGCGCTTCTAGCTTCTCTAAAATATCGCGATCAACCTTAGTTGCTTTGCCCATTATTTCAAATTTTACGGACTTCCCCAGTTGTTTAGCTAAGTCTCGCATCATGCGAGGAAAGCCCGTGACACCTTCAGAAAAAGGTCTCATGTGACTATCAATCACTTCCCGATAAAGGCGGTCAGATAGGTTGGAAAAACGACGGGCAAATAATTCAAGCTCATTGATGCGATTATTAAGAATTTTCAAGCATTCTTTTTCTTGAATTCGAGCTGTTTCGAGATGATTTTTCGTCGTTTGGTTCGGGTGATATTCGCTCAATGAGCTTTCTAATTTTTCCAGGGTTTTTGATAATTGTGTCTGGTGTTTTTTAAGTTTGAGTAGGGAATCGGCAAAGGGTTGTAACCAATTGGCTTCAATTAAGGACTCCCCAGCGAGACCCATCAATCGATTTAAGTTGTCTGCACTTAATCTAACGACCCGATCGCCACTGGAACTAGAGGACGAGGGGGATTGGTCCCTGATTGGTTGAGGGGGTTCAGGTTCAGGAAACGGCACCAGGTTCGGGTCAGGCGGGGGTTCAACCGGGGTGAGATTCGCTGCTGGGGTGGGTGGGGGTTCCGGATGGTGAGACCCCGGTTCTGGGGTGGGTGGGGGGATTGCGGGGCGATCGCCTAGGGTCTGAGGTTCAGGGTTAGCCCGGGGTTGGTCTTGCACAGTCCCTGGGGAGGCGATCGCCTGAATTTTGCTGGCGATTAGGCCAATTTCCGGCTGATGTTTCTGCATCCAACCTGTTAACTCGGGTTCCTTAACTTTCCCCATACTCAACAGCAGATCAACTCCGGAGAGCAGAATATCAATATGGTCGTCTGAAACCGTAATTTGGCCTTCCCTAGCGGCTACAAAATAGTCCTCCATCACATGAGCGATCTGGACTGCCTCATCGAGCTGAACGATGCGGGCCGCACCTTTAATCGAATGAGCACCCCGCATTAATGCTTCGAGTTCTTTGCCGGACTGGGTATGATTTTCTAGCCCTAATAAATTTTCGTTTAATAGGGCAGCCTGAGTTTCGACCTCCATTCCGAATAAATCCAGCATGGATAAATGGCTTAAATCTAGTTCATTTTTGCTCACAAAATCCTCCGTTTCAGGGTAGAAAACACTAACTCTTCATCGAGGTAATTTATTTTTTTGTTTCGCCAATTTACAATCCATTTTGTATAACTAATGGGAGCTTTTGAAACTACCGATGGGACTTCTTCAATCAAATGGCGATCGCATCGGTGAATGCCCTCAATTTCATCTACGGAAAATACCCAGATATCTCCTTGAATATTAACGACCACCATTCGAGAATAAACCACCCGAGTCAAATCCCCTTGCTGGTTTAACAGTTTCGGATGAGTGCCTTGCCGTTCTAACCCGAGGAGATTGCTCAGAGAAATGCAGGGCAAGAGTTCCCCGCGAATATTCACCAAGCCCAGCAGAATTTCGTTGCTCCGGTGGGGTAAAGTATGAATAGGACTAGGCGGAGTGATTTCTTGGAATGTCGAGGCTGCCAGTGCTAACCATTCTGCTCCCAGGCGAAAAATAACCAGAGAAAGCGGGTCAAAGAATTCTGCCGTCGCTCGTTGGAGTTGAGGAAGGGTATTGCGATCGCTGGTTACGGGTGTTGGGGTTTGAGCGAGTAAATTGGTCCATTCAGCGCGGTAGTTTTCTGGAGCGTCCCGTTCCAATAAATTGCGGCCTGCACGGGTATAAACGGAGCAGTTTCGGCAATGGATGACTGTATTAAGTTCAGCACAAGAGCGATCGCCCTGTATTCCGATTTCGTTCCAGCACTTTTCAATCATAGAGCCAGCTTAAATGAATGAATGAGAGAATTTTTTAAAGAAGGGGAGCATCTCAATTTTGCCTAAAAACCGATCTGACCTCTCCCCCCTGCCCCCCTCCCCTGCAAGGTCCGGGGGAAATTGACGCCTTTCTCCCCCGGACCTTGAAGGTCCGGGGGCTGGGGGGTTAGGTCTCTTTTCAAAATTGAGATGCTCCCTAAAGAAGTGATAGCCAGATGTTCGGTGATGAGGAGTAGGATAATCACAGCATCCCTCTCCTTAAATTATATTTTTGACCCCTAAACGGGGTTTACCCCACCCTAACCCTCCCCTTGCCAAAGGGAGGGAACCGGAGGTGGCTACCCACTGATTTAAGAGCATTTCTGCGGGGAAATATCTGCGATCGCCTCTTAAATTTGCACCTTGAAAAACGAGATTTCTCGTTGCAATCCTTGAGCGGCTTCATTTAATTGCTCGATCGCCCGATTGGTATCCCGCAGAGATTGGGCCGTTTGTCGGGATGCTTCACTCAATTGAACCATCGCATCACTAATTTGTTGAGCGCCTTCGGATTGATCCTCCATGCCTTTTGTTACCACATCAAATCGGGGAGTTAGACCTTGAACCCGCTCGATAATCTTACCAATTTGGCCGCTAATGGTGCGAACATCCTCGACTCCTCGGCTGACTTCGGTCGTGAATTTATCCATTTCCATCACCCCTGTGGAAACAGCAGATTGCATATCTTTGACCATACTTTCAATATCCAAGGTGGCGATCGCAGTTTGGTCCGCGAGTCGGCGAATTTCTCGGGCAACCACGGCAAAACCCGTGCCATATTCCCCCGCTTTTTCAGCTTCGATCGCCGCGTTGAGAGAGAGCAAATTGGTCTGATCCGCCACCTTAGTAATCGTGGTTACCACGCTATTAATATTATTGGCTTTTTCGCTAATCACGCCCAATTTGGCGGAAATTGAGGAGGTAGCATTGGCTAATTGACGCATGGTGGTTTCCATGCGAACGATTTCCTGTTGGCCGGTTCCCGCTGCGATCGCCGTTTGTCCGGCGAGTTCCCCGACTTGATCCATCGTTTTGACTAATTCGCCAGAGGTAGCGGCAATTTCTTTGGCCGTCGCTACCACTTCATTCGTAGAAGCCACTTGTTCCGTCACCGTCGCTTCTAATTGTTTACCGGATGCGGCAATTTCGGTCGTGGAACTGGTGATTTGAATTCCCGAATGTTGGACCTGACGAATTAAGGAATTTAACTTTTGGGTCATCTGAGAAAAAGCAACCGTTAATCTACCAATTTCATCCTGGGTTTCCGTCACCGTCACCGTCGTGGTCAAATCTCCCGAGGAAATCTTTTCCGCGACTCGAACCACCCCGACAATTTTGGCTCCGAGGGGTTTGGCGATCGTCGTGCTAAAATAAAAGCCAAAAACGATGGCAGTCAAGGGACCTAGGAGCATTCCCAGCAGTACCCAAAAACTACTTTGGGCAACATCTTCTTCGGCATCTTTAAGCACTTGGGATGCCAAGGCTTGATTGTATTCAACGACCTCTTCCAGGGTATTTTCTGCCGCTTGATAGGCCGGAATATTGCGGCGACTGCGTTGGTCATTCAGACCTTGAAGTACCTCGGCAGCCGCTCTAGCATTGGCCATTTGGGGGCTATTGCTTTGACCAGTTTGCCATAATTGGAGCTGGGCTTCCCAGGGTCGAAAAATGCCGTAGGCTTCAAATTCTTGATTCAGTTGCAGGAAGTTTTCATGGATTTGTCTCCACTGATTCCACGCTTCTATAAACTGATTATAAATGCGAGTTTCTTCTGGGTCTTTATCGATGATATTGTTGTATTCTGCAAATCCTTGATTAATTTGTTGCCATGCTTTATTGATTCTTTCTTTGGCGTCAGTTCTGCCTTCATTGAGACTAAGAGGATTGAGGAGCAATCGTTCTGAAGATTGAATTTGGGTCTGACCTTCTTTGATTTTCCATAAGGCGATCGCGCTCGGCATAGCGTTACCTGTAATGGTATTCATGCGATTACTTAACCGATAATTACCCCCCCACCCGACTAGGGCTACGGTTAATACAATTAAGCCCATAAATATAAAAGCCGCAAGCATTCGAGCTTGCAAGGAAAGATTCCGAAACATTCTGTTTTTCCTTTGATGTTGAGATAGTTTAGAGGGGAGCATCTCAATTTTGCCTAAAAACCGAATCTGACCTCTCCCCCCTGCCCCCCTCCCCTGCAAGGGGAGGGGGAAATTGACCTATTTCTCCCCCGTACAGCAAAGACATTCATTCCTTATACCTCCCTCTCCTCTTAGGGGAGGGCCGGGGAGGGGTGGTCCGGGGGCTGGGGGGTTAGGTCTCTTTTCAAAATTGAGATGCTCCCGTTTAGAGTGGCCCGTTTATCCTTAATCCCTGAATGATTGAGTGCTATTCCCCCTGAGATTTTAGGAGTCTTTGGATTCGCTGCCGAAGGGCACAGGCATGGGTGAGATCTCCATGAGATTCTTTGAGTAGGAGTAGATGCATCAAGGCTTGATAGTGGTGGGGTTCGAGGTAAATGGCTTTCTCCCAACATTGTTCGGCACGCTCATAATGCCCCATTCCTTGGAGTATTTCACCTAACAAGACATAAGCATTGGCATCGGTGCGATGTTGACTGAGGTAAGTTTCGCATAGCTGTGCCGCTTCATTCAATCGTCCGAGATCGGCTAGATGCCTAGCCTGAATCAGAGGGGACTGAGGGATTCGCGGAGGGGGGGAGGGTGCGCTAGGGGCGATCGCCCACTCGGATTGAGGATGTTCTCTCCTTGGTTCTGGGACCTGTTCTGACACATAGACAGGTTTGGATTTGCTTGGGAATCGAGACGGGGATCGAGGTTTCTGGTACTGGAGAACCTGAGATGTAGAGTGTTCATCGGCATTCGGGGGGACAAAAAAGCGCGCTCTTCCGTCGCTTGTTTGTCGCTTGCGGTAGGCAGAAGTCATGGAATGGCGCAGGGAGATGAATCGCTTCTCAATCATTGGTCCGGCTTCGGCAGACCCGACAAAGAGCAGTCCTGTCGGAGATAATAAGCGATTTAATACTTGCATGGCGCGATCGCGAGCAGCCGGTTCCAGATAAATTAATAAGTTACGGAAAAATATGATATCATAAAGTGGTTTTCCATATAAAAAAAGTGGTTCTAAAAGATTGCCGTGGATAAAATTTACGGTCTCCTTAACTGCTGGGGAAAGTTGATATCCGTGAGGGGTTTCCTGAAAATAGCGGTCGCGAAAGCCCAAATGTTTACCCCGAAATGAATGCTCTCGATAGAGACCCTGTTTGGCTTTCACTTGGGCTTGTTTACTAATATCAACCGCGTCAATGACAAAATTGCTCGGGGGTAAACCCGCATCTAGGAGCATCATCGCGAGGGAATAAGGTTCTTCTCCCGTTGAACAGGGAACACTTAGCAAGCGCAAGATAGCTTCCGGATGGGTGGGTAACCAATCAAAAAGAACGTGACGACGGAGAAATTCAAAGGATTCAGGCTCCCGAAAAAACCAGGTTTCTGGCACAACAGTCTCCTCGATTAGTGCCTGTAATTCTTGAGGGGAACAGAGCCATACATCGAGATAATTCGCCATAGTTTCAACCCCACAAACCTCCATCCGCTCTCGAACAGCCTTGGCGATCGCACGGGAACCGAGGGTTATGGGGTCTACTCCGATAGTTTTTCTAAGTTTACGCTCAATTTCGTCCAAAACCATTGCTATTCAGTCTCCCCAATTGGCAATAGGAATACTTGTGCTTGCTGCGAAAGTAAAGACTCCAAGCGCAACTGCTGGATTGTCCCTTCTTTATCCATGATGATTTTGCCCAAATATGCGGCATTTTCTAAGCGAATCGCCTCTTCCTTAAATTGAGATTCTAGGACATTCACCGTATCAGTCACTCGTTCTGCCATTAACCCTATCAGTCGCGAATTCTGGTTGGTTTGCTGATAATTAACCAGAATAATCCGAGTGCTTAAGCAATGGCGAGAGCAACTGCCTCGAATCAGATGACACAGATCCAGAACAGGAACAATGCTCCCTCGGTAATTAAACAATCCCGCCATATATTCCGGGGAGTGGTATAGTTTTCTCAACTCTACAAGGGGAATGACTTCTACGACCTGGGAACAGCTTAGGGCATACCGATCAGGCCCGACATAAAACAACAACATTAACATCGTTTAACTTGAGCCTAATCCGGCACAATAGGAATGGAGAATAGAAGATATAGCAGATCCTTTATCAGTTGTGGAATGCCCTCACCCCTTTCTCGTCGGCGGCCCAAAGGGGGAGAGGGGATCTATAATATGTCATAAATCATTTAGGATTGCTATAGATATATCTTCAATTGTAGCGTTCCCCCCATTCAATCTGAATCCTAGATTGATGGCGAAGGGCGAGAGATTTATCAAGAAACCCGGTTTCTCAACCCCTACCCTGGAGCAGAAACCGGGTTTCTCGCCTAGATTGATGGCGAAGGGCGAGAAATTTTGTTAAGAAACCCGGTTTCTCAACCCATTGAGTCTTGGGGGTTTAAACTTTAGTGATATAACCCTTATCTTTGAGATATTCCAGCACCTTGGCGATACTTTCTGGCTCGGTTTCGTCTTTGGTAGAGCATACAATATCCGGGTTGAGCGGAGCCTCATAAGGGTCATCAATGCCGGTAAAGTTTTTGATTTCCCCGGCGCGAGCTTTTTTGTAAAGCCCTTTGACATCGCGTTCTTCGCAGACGGCTAGAGGCGCATTCACATAAACCTGAACGAAGTCACCAATGCGATGGCGGACTTCTTCGCGGATTTCACGGTAGGGGGCGATCGCTGATACCAAAACGATCACCCCATTGCGGGTTAATAAATGAGAGACGAAACCGATGCGGCGAATATTTTCATCGCGGTCTTCTTTACTAAAACCTAGCCCCTTCGTCAGGTTTTGCCGAACGATATCTCCATCGAGAACTTCGAGTTGATATCCGCGCGATCGCAGTTCTTTCTCTACCCCCTGGCTAATGGTAGTCTTGCCTGCACCGCTCAAACCTGTAAACCAGACCGTGACACCACGCTGTTGCATTTTGACTTAACTCCAGATATTGTGCAATGAACGATTGTTTCTCAAGCACCCTTTAAGGCTTTTCGATTGTACAGAAATTTGTCCCCGCTGTTAAATCAGTAATTCGGGGATCACGGATTGGGTTGAGAGAGCCTTTGAGGGTTCAATCTTCAGGAATCCATTCTATGGGACAGTCTAGAGTTTCAATCAGGGGACCTAGAGCATGGGAACCACTGACGAAAATTTTCTCGGGTCCTGGGCTCGGCAACCCACTGAGATAACTGCGGATTCCTGCCTCGTTGAGTTCAGTTTTCACCGTGATTCCGATAGAAAGGGCACGACGAGACACTTCCTCTAAAATATCTGAGGCTAATGCGCGATATCCTTCCATCATCGAGATTTGCAAGGTCCGACGGGACCCAATTCCTAACCAACCATTTTCTCCCAAGTCTCGCATCAGGTCATCGAGCGCCTCGGGATCGATGATAAAGGTCACCCTGAACAGGCAATCAGTTTGTTTTGCTTCCTCAAAGGCGAGATGGAGGGCTTTTTCATACCCATACGGGTTGGTTAATACGAGTAAAATTTCTGCCATGTCAACCCCTCAATCCGACTAAGGGCCAATAGAATTGGCTAATGCCCAGGAACACCACAATCGAAATAATATCGAGCCAGACTCCCCAGCGCAGGACCGCCAGAGGACGAACATAGCCGCTACTCACTGCGATCGCCAAGGCGGGGGTACTCACAGGCAACATAAACCCCAAACCAGCGGGAATCACCACCCCCAGGGTCATGGCACGGGGTTCGATTCCGTATTTTTCAGCCAAGGCTAGGGCTACGGGTAGAATGACGGCTACGGCAGCAGAATTGCTCATAAATTCAGTCATGAGAAGGGCGATGATCGTGACGGCGGCGAAGATTAGGAGGGGGGACTCGATGCCAAACCCCAAAAGGAGTTGGGTGAGTGCGGAAGCGGCCCCGGTATCATTGAGTGCGGCAGATAGGGCGATCGCACTCCCGTACATGATAAAAATCCCCCAGTTGACATCTTCTTCGACTTCCCCCCAATTTGCCACTCCCAGAATAAAGGTTAAGATGACTCCCAACAAGGCGATTACATCTAAACCCCAGCGATCGCCCAGGGTCATCCATAACAAAATGGTCACAATTAAGATTCCTGCCGTCATGATTTCCCGATGAGAAATCTGACCGAGTTGCTGATTGCGCTTTTCTAGAAACCGTCGCGCTGCTGAGAGGGAGACTTGTTCGCTTTGTCCCACTCCCTGGAGGACGAAAAAGGCGATGGGTAACAGCACCAGCACCACTGGAGCCACAAACAGGGTCCACTGGGCAAAGGAAATGGTTTGACCTGTAGTATTTTGGAGAATCCCCAAGGCTAGAGGTCCCCTCGCCCCCCCGAGTAGGGTGGTATTTGAGCCAATTACAACGCCCCAGGCGAGGGATAAAAAGGCTGCAACCCCAAAGCCTTTCCCAGGTTTGGCTCCAGCGGCCCGCACTACTTCCAGGACAATGGGAAATAACATGGCTGCCACGGCATGAGCACTAATAAAACAGGACATCAGGGCGGAAAGTCCTAAAATGGCCCCGAGAATCTGGCGCTGGCTGTTCCCGCATCGGGTGACCACTGCTAAGGCGATCCGGGTACTCAGTCCCGATCGCATGATTGGACTGGCGAGAATGAAGGCCCCGAGAATGAAAAAGACTGCCCGATTGCCAAAATAGGCGTATGTTTCCTGGGCGGAAATTGCTCCACTAAAGGGCAGTAAGAACAGGATGACGATCGCCGTTACGGGTAGGGGGAGCAGGGTGGTTCCCCAGGAAAAGGCGGCCAACCCGAAGACGGCAAAGGCTCGTTGTGCACTGGGTTCAAACCCAGGAAGTGGGATGAGTAAGAGGGTGACATAAATCGCTACGGCAATTAAGTAGCCGATCCAGCGATGTTGAAAGAGTTGCGATCGTTGCAATAAGGCGCTGATGCGCTCGGAGATAAACCCAAAATACTGTTTTAGGCCCATGTTTGGTATTAAAAGGGGTGAAGCGCGGTTTGGATGGGAGTGGGTTGAAGTCGCCGGCGATCGCAGAGGACAATCCAGAAGGCTTGATTAGCAAGAATGGGGGATTTTGGACACATTCAGGCTATTATAGGCGATCGCATTCCCGGTTCTAATTATTTTCGCCCTATGGCATGAGATAATCAAAGAAATAATCAAAGTATTTTGAAGGTGACCGGCGCTACGGGTACGGGGGATTTGCTGCAGTAGGACCCTCCAAGCCGACCTCAACCCATTATTACGAAGGTGCTGTTTATGGTTCGTTTGAGCGATCGCTCGTTTGACATCCTCCGTGCCGAAATCGAAAAATCCAGTGGGACCGATCCCGCCAGCGAAATCCAGCAAAGTATGGCCCTCAAGCGCTTAGAAAAACTTCGCCTCCAATCGGGAGACCCCGTGACTGCTGGCGAAATTCAAGAACTTTTAGGGGATATTTATCCCAAGTTTGATGAACAAATCTTGCAGGCGGCAGAGAAGGCGAACCGTCCCCCAGGACCTTTGAATGCTCTCAAATGGTTGCCTGTAGCAATGACTGGGGTGGCAGGAGTCGCCGCAGTGATTTGGGTGCTAAATCTGCCCTATCCGATGATTCGCCGTCCGGTTTCTAAGGCGATGCCGGTGGTGTTGCTGCCGAGTTTTATCAGTATGGACCATAACTATCGCCAAGCGATTTCTCTGATGGAACAGGCGGATCAACTGGTGAACAATGCCACGAGTCGGGCGGATTTTGACTTGGGAACGGAAAAAGTCAAGGGGGCGCAAAAATCCCTCGATCGCCTGCCGGTGTGGTTTTTGGGGTATTATCCGGAACGGTATTGCAGCTTTTTTGGTTGTAGCTGGCGCTTTAGCGTTGATGAGTTTGAGACGGCGCGCAAGGCGATCGGACGGATGGAAGCGACTCTGTTTCAGCAACAGAATGCTCAGACTCAGCTTTGGGAAGTGGAAACGGCGCTGAATAAGGCGAAACAGGACTATCAACAGGCAACGAATCTGACTCAGAAACAGCAGGCGATCGCGGCGTGGCAGTCGGCAATTGATCAGTTGGTGGAAATTCCCCCGGCAACCTTGGCTAGTGAGATGGCGCAACCGAAGCTGAGGGCGGCAATGCGAGATTTTGAGCAGGTGGTGGGTTCAGCACAGGGGAGTTTGCAAACGGCGACGACGATGGATGCGGCGAAGGCATTTGCGATGCAAGCGGCAGTCGCCTCCCAAAATCCTCCTCATTCTGCGGCACAGTGGGAGCAAGTTGAGCGATTGTGGGATATGGCGATCGCCCGTCTGGAACGGGTTGAAGCGGATGCGCCCGACTATTTGGAGGTTCAGCAAAAACTGGCGGAATATGAGGTGAATCGCGGGATTGTGGCGACGCGCTTACAGGCGCAACAGGAGTCTGTGCAAACCCTCAACCAGGCAAAAGAGGCGATCGCCGATTGGCAGGAGTTGGCACGAGTTGAGCAGGATCGTCTCGACTGGGGGAGACTCTCTGGCGACTTACGCAAAATTATCACCCAATTGGAACAAATTCAAGCCGGAACCACTGCCTCCGCAGAAGCTCAAGAGTTGCTGAAATTTGCCCGAGACAAAGATAAGCAATTACAGCCGTTTTAGGATTGACCGGCGAGGGGGGCTTACCTCCTTGCCACGAACAAGGTGCGTGAGACAAACGCCTAACGCACCTTGAGTTTTAAATATTGGCAATAATCATCGCGATCATTATACCCCGCTTGTTCTATGGAGCAGACGGAGCCGGTTCAACGATTTGTACGTCTACTTTGACATCTTTGACCCCAAGAATTTCCCGGGATAAAGTCGGGATCGACTCATATTCTTGTTGGGTAGGAACCGTTCCAGTCACGGCAACCATCCCATCTTCGGCGATGACGGCCAATTTACCCCGAGGTATATTCGCCTCTAACTTGCTGCGAACTTCACTAGCGAGGTCGCTATCCGCACGCTCGGTGGGATCTCCTATCACATCGTTTCGTTGTTCCCTTGCCCGAATATCGCTATCGAGTTGCGCACGGCGCGTATCATTCCGGGCATCTTCGTAGGTTTCTTCTACTTGAGCCGGTTCATCTACGGTTCCATCCGGGGTGACAGGAGCGTCAGCACTGGTTCGTGCTAAGTCCTGACAAGCACCGGCACCAAATAAAACTGCAAGTCCAAGTAAGAAAGGAGTAATCTTTTTCATCGTTATTTTCCTGATTTTTTTTACGTTTAGGGTAGATGTGCGATTCGGTTTTGATGGGTTAAACAATCTACTTTTGATCGGTTCTTACCCCCTCTGAATCGCCCCAATTGAAATTATTTGTTTAAATTTCTCGGGTGAAAACACAAGAGTATTGACGGCTGGAACCCTGTAAACTCATCAATCAAGGCCAAGGGTTCCAGCCTCATTCTTGGCTTAGAAAAAAGAAGAAGTTTAGCGCCGGATATCCCGTTCGGTCGTATGGTCAACGACCTTAACAACATTATCCTCATAGACGACATCGCCATCGGTGCGAACCACATCCCGTTCCCGTTCAACCACGGGGGTCTGATGTTCCACCACGGTTTCTTGATGACGAACGACATCGTTTTGATGATGCACATCCTGGGTATGGTGAGCGTCATACACGCCCCATTCTTCGATGCCACCCCGATTTAAAATGGTGTCAGCGCGAGCGATATCGGCTTCGGTCCCGTCTACAATCACTAAGTAATCCCCACGAGCAACTCGCTCATGATAAACTCGGGCGCGTTCTTCAGGAATTCCCAGGCCAACTAAAGCACCAATTAGGCCCCCAGCCGCTGCACCTACCGCTGCACCACCTACGGTGGTTGCCAACGCGGTTGCCGTTGCACCGGCTAACATGATAGGACCAATGCCAGGAATGGCAAGTGCGCCCAAACCAACGAGCAAACCCGTAATGGTTCCGATCGCCCCACCTGTCGCTGCACCTACCGCTGCGCCTTCATCAGCTTTGTTGCCTCGGTCGTCTCCATGTAGGTCATCAGAGACTGGACTATTTTCATCTTTGGCAATCACAGACACGCGCTCCATTGGGAAGCCACTATCTTTGAGTTCCCGCAATGCGCGTTCAGCTTGGGTTCGAGTTGGAAATGTACCAACTGCTCGTTTTTGGTATGTTAAAGCCATGTTTCCTCCTGTTTGAAAAATTTTGTTTGGAAAAACTACATATCTTTCAGTCTTACTTATCAATTACATCACGGTTGCCGGGGAGATTCATCCCTCGAAAGGATGAACTTACGAACTAACTGGCGATCGCGCTCAAAGGGGTCGGGTAATATTCCATACCCGAATGCTACTCAGGAATTGGGCGATCAATCGCTACAGTTTTTCCCTAAATTTGGCGATGGGGTCTCTACCCCTATTGAGAGATTAACCGGCGATCGGTCAGACAACCGTCGGGGGTTCAAACCCTAGCCCTGAATTGGTGGTAAATTTGATGACGAAAAAGAGTGATGGAATGTAGGGGTAGGGTCTCCAAACCCTCTTGATGTAGTGGTAGGGTCTCCAAACCCTCTACCGCGAATCCCCCAAAAACTCAGGCGTTTCCAACACTGTCACCGAAACCAAGGGAGTCACATTAAAATCTTCCCGCAAAATGTGAGCCTGAATCTCCTGTGTCAGACGACTGCGAATCTCTTCTGTAGACACATCCACTCCCTCTTGACGCTGCACATAAACCACCGCCAGTAGCGTATTCTGTCCCGAAATACTGGGCCGAGGAAACCGCACATTTCCCTCCACCAACTCCGCCAACTCGCTATTTTCGACCACTTGCTTTATTTCTGCATTAATCCGTTGTACACCACTAGAGCGTTGAAAATCTGGAGACTCAGAAAACTGCAAAATCAGCAACGCCATCAGTCCAACAGTCGTCACACCCATCGAAATCGGAAACAGTTTTTTCGTCCCGCGATCGTATCTTGCACCCCGGGGTTTTAATCCAAATACCCGGAAAATAATGGCGGCGGATAAATTAATTCCGAATAATTGCAACAACAACAAAAATAACCCATTGACAATCATATCCCAGCGCCCCAGGGGAATCGACATCCCGATAATTCCCGCAGGGGGAGACAGGGAGGCAGCAACCAACATTCCGACTGATGCCCCTGCTACCAAACTGCTGCGTTCCGATTGCACTAAATTTAAGGCCCCAGCAGTTCCTGCAGCTAATGGCAGCAAAATGGCGATCGCGGAAATTTGAGAGTTTTCCACCATAAACGGGGTGGCGATGTCTTGCTGCATGATTAAACTCAGGAAGGCTGTCACGGCAATCAATACCGCCAAGGCACTAAAATAACGCAACAGACTCCGTTTGAGCAGGGTTTTATCCCCTCGTGCCGTGGCGATCGCCACATTCATCGCCGGACCCGCTAACGGTGCAATCAGCATAGCGGCAATCAGTAAAAAGCTGCTATTGGTAAATAACCCAATCCACACAACCACCCCTGCCAGGGCCGCATATCCCAAAAATCCCCTCCAAGACCCCACACTCTGCAATCCCCCCAGAAAAACCTCAATGGGACTGCGTTCCTCGACCTCTGTCACCTGATCCGGGGCCTCCGAGGTTGGCGGATGCAGGGGCATCATTCCTCGGGGAATTAAGGTGACTGCTAGGTTTTCAATAGATTCCAACTCACCCAGCAACCCTTCCACTTTGCCATTGGAAACGTGCAAAAAAACGACATCCACTGGGCCTTCTGGGTCCGTTGCCTCGAACTGGATTAGATTAGTGGCATCATAACCCTGGGCAATTTTTACGACTTCTCTTCCGTAACCCTGCGGGACGCTGATTTGTAATTGACGCATATTCCCCTGGATTCTTCATGAATTTTTTTCTCAGCCTAACGTAAGCCAAGGGGAACCTGTCGGTACAATAGATCCTAAGTCCCCTTGCCTTGCGCTTCTGTTCTATGAGCTATTGCCTCAATCCCCATTGCAAGAAGCCTTACAATCCAGATAACGCCAAGTTTTGTCTGAGTTGTCGTTCTCCGTTAGGGCTTAAAAATCGCTATCGCACCATTCGCCCCCTCGGGGAAGGCGGGATGGGACGGACTTTTTTGGCCCTGGATCAGGACCGCCTCAATGCCCCCTGTGCAATTAAGCAATTGTTACCAGCCCCCGAAATCCAGTCCGACTCCCAGGCAATGGCAAAGGTGACGGAGTTATTTGAACAGGAAGCGCGGCAATTGTTACTGTTGGGGGAACAACATTCGCAAATTCCGGCCCTGTTAGCTTATTTTGAACAAGATAAACGCCTGTATTTGGTGCAGCAGTTTATTGAAGGACAAACCTTGTGGCAGGAAATGCAACGGTTTGGGGCGTTCAAAGAGGAACAAATTCGCCAGTTGTTGTTAGATTTGCTGCCGGTATTACAGTTTGTCCATGAACGGCAGGTGATTCACCGGGATATCAAACCGGCAAATATTATCCGTCGGGAGGATGGCAGGCAATCATCTGGGGGTCAGTTGGTGTTAATTGATTTTGGCATTGCCAAACAACTGAATTCAGACGGGGGAAAAACTGGCACAAGGGCGGGTACGGAAGGATATGCGCCGCTGGAACAACTGCGCGGGGGTCGGGCATTTCCGGCGAGTGATTTGTATAGTTTGGGGGTGACTTGTATTCAGTTGTTAACGGGGATTTCTCTCGATCGCCTCTATGATCCGGTGGAGTCGCGGTGGTTGTGGCAGTCGCACTTACAGCAAATCGGCTCCACTGTGAGCGATCGCCTCGCCGCCATTCTGAATCAGATGATCCAAGATTCCATGAAAGCCCGCTATCCCTCTGCTACAGCGCTTCTCCAGGACTTGAATCCCGCAGGCAGTCGGAGTTTTCCTGGGGCAGTCACCCCCTTTGTTCCCGCAGTTCCCACTCCACCAACGGTTCCTACGAATCCCCTGCTGGAACAGTTACAACGCCAAACCTGGGAGTGTGATTCCACTCTCACCGGACATACTGCCTCTATCAAAACTGTCGCCCTCTCCACCGACGGTAAAATCATTGCTTCCGGCAGTGAGGATAAAACTATCATCATTTGGGACCGTAATACGGGCAAAGTCCTCCATACCCTCACCCAACATTCCGGCGCAGTTACCGCAGTTGTCATTTCCCCCGATGGCAAATTGCTGGTTTCTGGGAGTACGGATAAAACGATTAAATTCTGGCAATTACCCACAGGCTTTTTACTTCGCACTCTCACCGGACATACTGGGGCTATTACTGCCCTCACAATCACCCCCGATGGCAAAACTTTAGTCAGTGGTAGCGCTGACAAGACTCTAAAACTCTGGGATTTGCGGACTGCACAATTGCAACAAACCTGGGAGGGACATACGCAAGCGGTTTCCTGTCTCACTTGCTCCCCTGATGGCAAAATCATCGCCTCCGGCAGTGACGATCGCACGATTAAACTCTGGAGTCTGCGGAATGGGACGGTGAAAGCAACGCTAACGGGACATCAGGAACGGATTGAGGCAGTGGCGATCGCCTCCGACAGTCAAACTCTCGCCTCCGGCAGTCGGGATAAAACCATCCAAACCTGGCAACTGAATACCGGCACCAGATTAGCCACCCCCAAAGAACATTTAAGCGGATTTCAGGCGATCGGTTATCTCCCCTTACCCCCTACCCTAAATCTCCCAGAAGGTCATATTTTAGTCAGTGGCAGTGAAGACAAAACCCTGAAAATTTGGCATCAAGAAACGGGCAACCTCATCCACACCCTTACGGGTCATAGTGATAGTATAACCTGCTTGGCCTTGAGTTTTGACGGTCAGACCATTATCAGTGGCAGTCCTGATAAAACTCTCAAAATTTGGCAGAGTTTAAACCCTTAAAATTATAAACTTAAATTGATATGAACCATTGTTTAAATCCAACTTGTAAACAACCGAAAAACCCAGACGGGAATAAATTCTGTCAAACCTGCGGTTCTAAACTCTTGCTACGAGACCATTACCGCGCCTTAAAAGCGATCGGCAGTAGCACCTATAGCCGCACTTTTTTAGCTATTGATGAAGATATTCCCTCCAAACCCTTCTGTGTTATCAAGCAATTTTTTCCACCCCAAACCGTCAGCGAAGCCCAAAAAGCAGCGGAACTTTTCCAGCGAGAAGCGGTGCAATTAGACCGACTGGGACAACACCCCCAAATCCCTAGACTTCTGGCTTATTTTGAACAAGATAACCATCAATATTTAATCCAAGATTTCATGGAGGGAAAAACCCTTGGGGAAGAACTAAAACAGTCCGGTACTTTTTCTGAAACCCAAATTTTCACCTTCCTCAAACAAATCTTACCACTGCTGCACTTCGTTCACAGCAATCAAGTCATTCATCGGGATATCAAACCGACGAATATTATTCGCCATCCCTCCGTTACCGAAGGAAATATGGAATCAGAAACCCATTTGAATTCCTTGGCGTTAGTGGGATTTAGTGCGGTTAAAAGTGTCGCAAATAAATCCACAATTGGCAACGCTACCATCATCGGTAGTCCCGAATATACGGCATCAGAACAGTTGATGGGAAAACCTACCTTTGCCAGTGATTTATATAGCTTAGGGGTGACTTGTATTGAACTGTTAACCCAAAGCAGCCCGTTCAATCTCCGACATGGGAATCAGTGGGAATGGCGACAATATCTCAGCCGTCCGGTGAGTGCGGCATTAGGCAAGATTCTGGATAAATTGCTGCAAGATAAAGTCAGTCAACGCTATCAATCCGCCCAAGAAGTTTTACAAGACTTGGAAACTTTGCAACCGAGGGAATGGAAATGTGTTGAAACCTTTACCTCGGGGAGTCGCATCCGCTGCGTGGCAGTTAGTCCGGATAGTCAAATGATTGCCAGTGGTAGTGAAGAGAATCGCATCCAATTATGGTATGCTGGAAGGGGAAAGTCGGGGGAACAATTGGGGAATTGGCTATCGGGACATTCAGGATGGGTACAGACGGTTGTTTTTAGTCCCAATGGGAGATTGTTAATTAGTGGCAGTTGCGATCGCAGTCTGAAAGTATGGGATTTAGGCACTGGAAAACTGGTGCGATCGCTGGTAGATTGGTTCGCACCTCATAACGGCTGGATTAATACAGTTGCCATCAATTCTTCCGGCACAATTTTAGCCAGTGGCAGTACAGATACAACAATTAAACTGTGGAATATCAGTACCGGGAAACAATTTGCAACCTTAACGGAACATCAAGGAACCGTAGAATCCGTTGCCATTTCTGCCGATGGCAAATTATTAGCCAGTGGCAGTGGCGATCGCACCGTAAAACTGTGGGAATTATCCAAGGGAAAAGCTGTGAGAACCTTCACGGGACATCAGGATATGGTGCGATCGGTTACCTTCAGTCCCGACAGCCAAATTCTCGCCTCGGGCAGTCGAGATAATACCATAAAATTGTGGCAGGTGAATAGCGGCGAACTGTTAGAAAGTTTAACCCATACGGATTGGATTGAGACAGTGGCATTTAGTCCGCAGTTGCCCTTAGTTGTAGGAGGAACTCGCAACGGTGCGATCGGCTTTTGGAATCCCTATACAGCAGAGGAATTAAATGTAGTGCAAGCACATTCGGCATCGGTAACCTCGGTGGTATTTACACCCAATGGCAGGGCAATTATTAGTGGTAGCGCCGATGGCAGTATTAAACTCTGGCAAGTAGCCAACAGCGGGGTTTAAAGCCCCGCCTGTGCTCAATTCAGGTTGCGATCGCCCCATGCGGAGTTAGGCTCATAAACCCGGGTTTCTCGGACAACTCCGCTTACGGAGTGCGAGCATATTGCTCGCTTTTTTATCTTAAAAAAAGCAGAATTATGAAAGAATTCAAATCAAGCCGGGGTGATTGCCAATTGTTCTAATCATACCGATACTTCGAGATGAGCATCGGTTCGGACTGTTGATTTAAACCCAACATTATAGGGGCAGTTCATGAACCGACCCTATAATTAAACGAACGAATTTAAACTCGTTTGATTCCTTAGCCTTCGTTTCCAAATCGTTGGACTAATTCATCCCGCGAAAGCGTTAGGACGAACCGAGTTAACTCTTCAACAGGTAACTGTAAAAGTGGCTCAATTGTTGAGGACAATTCCTCATCTATTTCCCCAAATCGAACCCGGAACGAGTTTTCGATGAAGGTCCTCCGTTCTTCCTGGCGACCTTCCTGGCGACCTTCCTGGCGACCTTCCTGGACTGCTTCTGCTCGCCACTGGTGATAAGCTGGTGATAAGTTCATAATTAACTCCCGATTCTCTTCATCTTGATTTTGCCTCAGTTGGACATTGATGCGCCAGTTTGAGAGGATTTCTAGCAAGTTGTTTCGGAACGGATTCCCTATTTTAAGGGTTAGCAATTCGTTGATGGCTTGTTCTTGGGTGGTCCCTCGGCCTAAGACTCTCAACCACAGGGTATTTGTGTTGACGGGTAATTGGTCGATCGCCACCAATGCGGTCCTCTCAAATTCTGAC
>NZ_JAFLQW010000187.1 GCF_017313335.1 Phormidium pseudopriestleyi FRX01
GGTGACGGAGGCTATCATAAAGACTAGCAAAGAACAATGTAGATGGTGATACTCTGCATAATTTTTGCGACTTCGGCAATCTTAAACTTGCTCATAACCTTATAATAGCATAAAAAATGAGTAAGTTTAAACAGCTTTAGTCAGAAATTTAAACTCTGTCTCCAGCCCCCAATCCCCTCACCGCCTTATGATGAGAGAAAGAAACCATAACAGCAGGCTATGCAGTTGATAGGAATTTTCTGTGGGTTGATTGTGGGTGCGATCGCCGGGTATCTGTGGTCAAAAAGGATACACTTCGGTGGAGAAAGGAACCCATCGGCGATCGCATCGTTGCCAGATAACTCTGCGCCGGTTGCACCGGAGCCATTGTACTCCCGAGTCACCGAGAAGGAAATTCTCTACCGTCGGATATTTGAGGAAAATCCGGCAGTGCAATGGATCACTGACCCAGAAACTGGGATGATTTTGGATGCCAATGTCGCCGCCTCTGAGTCTTATGGGTATGGGATTGAGGCATTAAAGCAACTGAAACTGGAGGAACTTGATTCCCTCGGGGATCGCCAAGGAGCGATCGCCTCGGAGGAAGCGGGAGAGTCTCAACCATTGTGGGAAATCCAGACAAAACCCATTGATATCGATGGAATTGCGATAAATCTGAGCTGGGTTCATGACATCACCCCCAAGCAACAAATGGAAGCATCCCAACAACGCGAAGAACGATATCGCTGTTTGGTTGCCGCCACTGGCGAAGGAATTCTCTTGCACGATCGCGGGGTCATTATGGATGTGAACCGGGTTCTGGTAGAGATGCTGGGCTATGAACAAGAAGAACTCATTGGAACTGGGGGTATGGTGTTAGTCACCCCAGAGTATCGGGAAATCGTCTCGCAGAACATTCAGAAGCAGAGCGATCGCCCCTATCTCGTCATCGCACTGCGGAAAGATGGCTCAACCTTTCCCGCTGAATTGCACCCGAAAATGATTGAGTATCAAAACCGCCTGGTTCGGGTGGTAGCAGTTCGGGACATCACGGAACGCCACCAGGTAGAGGAAGAATTGCGACAAGCGCGAGATCAACTGCGTGCCGTCCTAGACTCCGTACCTGGTAGCATTGCCTGGATTGATGATAATTTGACCTATCTCGGGATTAACCGTTACCTAGCGCGTTCCTTCAATATTCAACCGGAAACCTTTATCGGCAAAACGATGGGTTTTCTGGAACCGGAAATAGAAATTCGAGATTTTGTCCAGGACTTTTTCCAGAGTAGCGAATCAGAAACCTCTGTGGAAATGGAATGGGAAGTAGATGGACTTCCCTGGCATTATTTAGTCGTCGCGCAGAAATATCTTGGAGGTAAGGCGGCAGTTTTTGCAGGATTTGACCTAACCTGGCGCAAGCAAGCAGAACGAGAATTGCGCTTTAGTGAAGCGAGTATCAGGGCTTTATATGAAGTCAGCGCGGATGCGACCCTAAGTTTTGACCAGCGGTTGCAGCGATTATTAGAACTGGGATGCGAGTGGTTTGAGCTAGAGAGGGGACTGTTAGGGCGGTTGGTGAGCGATCGCCTGGAAGTCATTGCCGCCCATCCCCCGAGTTGCGCGATTGTTCCGGGGACTGTTTTCACCGGCGATCGCCCCGGGAGTCGGGAGTTACAAGCAGACCCTGTATTCAGGGCGATTCAGTCCCCGATCGTTACTGGGTGCGAATCGGACCCCTATTCTCCCACTGAACCGGCCCCGGCTTATTTCGGCACCCCCGTCATCGTTGCGGGTCAAATTTATGGTTCCCTGAGCTTTTCTAGTCCCGATCCCCGTCGCCGTCCCTTTACTGCGGTAGAACGAGAATTACTCAAATTAATGGCGCAGTGGATTGGGGGTGAACTGGAACGGCAACAGGCAGCAACGGCCCTCGCCCAAGCCTTTCATCGCAGTCTACTTCTGCGACAAATCACCCAGAAAATTCGCCAGAGTTTGGACACTCACCAAATTTTACAAACCACGGCAACCCAACTGGGACGAGCATTGCAGGTCGATCGCTGTTTGCTATTTCGCTATCAAGTCTTACCCTGCACGCAATTGTACTGCGTGACGGAGTATTTGATTCCCGGGGTGAGTTCCCTGCTAAATTTAGAGATTCCGATTCGGGGTAATCCCTTGGCCGAACGCTTAATTGCCCAGGACCGGGCGATCGCCATTGATGATATCCAGGATAACCCTCTGGTATCCTCGATTTACCCAATGTTTGAGCAACTCGGTGTGCGATCGCTCATGGCAATTCGCACCTCCTATCAAGGAGAACCCAATGGGGCGATCGCCTTGCAACAATGCCTTGGATTGCGACAGTGGCGAGAGGATGAAATCGAACTCCTCGAAGCTGTAGCCGATCAAGTCGGGATTGCCTTAGCACAAGCGGAGTTACTGGAACGGGAAACTCAACAGCGTCAACAACTCGCCGAGCAAAATCTCGCCCTCGATCGCGCCAAACAGTTAGCAGAGGTCGCCAATCAAGCCAAAAGTGAGTTTTTGGCAATGATGAGTCACGAAATCCGCACCCCCATCAATGGGGTACTCGGCATGACGGACCTCCTCCTGGATACCGCCCAGACTCAACAACAAAGACAGTGGACTGAAACAATTCGCAACAGCAGCGAAAGTTTATTACGGATTATTAACGATATTCTGGACCTTTCTAAAATTGAGTCCGGTAAATTGGAGTTCGACGAACACCCCTTGAACTTGCCGGACTGTATTGCTAGAGCAGTGAGCGTCCTTTCGCCCCAAGCGAATGCCCGAGGGATTCGTTTCGTCACCCAAATTAACCCGGAGACTCCCGCCCAGATTATGGGCGATCGCACTCGACTCCAGCAAATTTTGGTCAATCTCCTGGGGAATGCGGTCAAATTCACCGAAGTCGGCGAGGCGATCGTCTCTGTGACTGCCTCTCCTATCCCCGAGGACCTGATTGCCACGGACAATCAGCAATCTTGCCGCTATCGAATTCAATTCCAGGTTCAAGATACAGGCATCGGTATTCCCCCAGAGGGAATGCACCGCCTGTTTGAATCGTTTTCCCAAGTGGATCTGTCTACCTCACGACGCTATGGCGGCACCGGATTGGGTTTAGTCATCAGCAAACGTCTATGTGAATCGATGGGGGGTCAGATGTGGGTGGAAAGCATGGGAACTTGTGGCGGAAATCCTCCAGAGAATTGGCAGGTGCAACCCTGGAATGGGGACTCTCAGTTTCCCGGTTCTACTTTTTATTTTACGATTGTTACCCTTGCTTGTCCTCACGCTCAGATTGAAAAAAGTCCCCCATTAGAAAGATCTGAGACATTGAATCCAGTTCACCCTCGTGCTGTTGTCTCGGAATCCTCCCCACCAAGGCTTCCCTTAAGGATTCTATTAGCAGAAGACAATCCCGTGAACCAAGAAGTGGCGATGCGGACCTTGGAAAAAATTGGGTATCGAGTTGATTTAGTCAAAAATGGCATAGAAGCCCTGGAAGCCTTGCGCTGTCAACCTTATGATGTGGTGTTAATGGATATTGAAATGCCGCAGATGGACGGATTGACCGCAACAAGGCAGATTCGAGAAGAATGGCAAAACCGCCCAGAACCTGCGCCGAAAATTATTGCTATTACGGCTTATGCAATGGAGGGCGATCGCCAAAAATGCTTTGCCGCTGGGATGGATGGTTATATTACTAAACCCTTTCGCATCAAGGCTTTGGCGAGGGCTTTGGAGGAGATTCAATCCGGTGGAACCCAAACCGACTCGGGGGATCAGATGCAGTCTACCTTTGTCAGTGACCATTTGTTTGGTTCTAATCCTCCACCTCCCCGGAGTGCAAAGGGTGAAGCGGTCCTCGATCGCCAGATTCTGGATTCTTTACGGGATATGGCGGGTTCCAAAGCGGCAGCGATGTTGTCTCTGATTATCGGCAATTATCTTGAAGATGCCCCGGAAAGACTACAGGAAATCCGAGAGGCGGTGGCGCAAGATAATCCGGAAGGGTTGCGTCAAGCAGCACATTCGATGCGATCGAGTAGTGCCAATCTCGGTGCTCTGACCCTTGCGAATCTTTTGAAAGAGTTGGAGAATTTAGGTCGGGCGGGGACTACTGCCACTGCCCAGACGTTCCTTAATCAAGTGGAAAAGGAGTATGAAGACGTGATCAAAGCTTTGGAACTTGAACGGAAACAGGATAATTCATGACTCCTACTGGTGAAGATAATTCTCCGTTAATTTTGCTGGCTGATGACGATCGCTCGATGCGATCGCTGCTGCGTCTAGCAATGGAAGAAGAAGGATATACCGTCGCTGAAGCTAAAAATGGCGAGCAATGTTTAGCGGAATTTAAACGACTGCAACCGGATATGGTCCTGCTGGATGCGGTGATGCCAGTGATGGATGGGTTCACCTGTTGCCATCAGTTACGCTGTCTCCCTGGAGGGGAGCATACTCCGGTTCTGATGATTACAGTGCTCGATGATGCGGATTCCGTCGATCGCGCGTTTGAAGCTGGGGCCACGGATTATGTGACGAAACCGCTACATTGGGCGGTATTGCGTCAGCGGGTGAGTCGGTTATTGCAGGCGTCTCAATCTCTACGACAAGTGACGCAAGTCTCTCAGGTATTGGATCAGGTGAGTCTGAGGGAACGACTGTTTCGGTATCTGGCAGCCAGTCTTACTCAGTGTTTACCCCAGGAGGAAATTCTCTCCGGTTCGCTGTTGCAGTTACGGGGTTTGTTAGGGGTGGATCGGGTGGCCCTGTGCGATCGCCAGGGAACCTGTCTGATGGACTCCGTGGCAAGTGAAGCTATCTCAGGGGCGAAATCTTCCTTACAACAGACGAGGTGTTACCCGGGGTTGCAATCGGGAGAGGCTGTTGCCTTTGCTGATCTGCAAACGGCAGTCAATGAAGAGGCGATCGGCTATTTTGCAGCGTTGAATATCAAAGCGGCCCTCCTCGTCCCCTTTCCCCCAGGTGAACAATGGCAAGGGGTCCTCACGGTCTATCATTCCCAGGGGCGATCGTGGGACCCCGCTGAGGTCGAATTCCTAAAAGAGTTCTGCACCCTCCTCAACCGAGTGATCTCTATCCAGTAGCGCCTGAAGAGGGTTTGGAGACCAAACCCCTACATCAGATCAGAGGGTTTGGAGACCAAACCCCTACAAAAAACAACGATTTTTCGGCATTAAATTTAACACCTGGACAGGGCTAGATTAAAAGGCTCATCTTTCGGTGCAGGTTGCCCCTTGTTCCAAGACCCGTAAACTGGACCCTCTACAATGGTCCCAACTCAATGATTTTGGGGAGAATTAGAATATTTTTCCAAAGTCAAACAACATTTCTCAAAGTTATACAGAACTTGAACAGTTTGCAAACGCGATCGCAAACAGCCATAGACAATACTGAAGATAAGCAACGGTTGAGGGCAATGGGTAGCGAGGCTCCGCAGCCTCGATACCCACTTTAAAGCTTCCTTCCCTGAATCAACATCTTGTCGGGGAGTCAAGGCTATCCACAATCAAATTGGCTGATTCCGACATGACCTACGGGGTCCAAACCACTATTCAAGTCCCCATTCAGGAAGAGGCACGGTAAAACCCACTATTCAAGACCCGATTCTGGACCCAACCA
>NZ_JAFLQW010000262.1 GCF_017313335.1 Phormidium pseudopriestleyi FRX01
CCCCCCCCTTAGCAAGGGGGGGTTAGGGGGGGTCCTCCCCATTTAATCCCAATTTAACCTGGTAAATCAATTATGACAGACTCCTATATTTTCTCCGGGACCTTGCCTGAAGATGCACCGACTTATGTCAAGAGAAAGGCGGATTTTGAGCTATATAATGGATTAAAATCAGGACAGTTTTGTTATGTATTGAATTCTCGACAAACGGGAAAATCCAGCTTGCGGGTGCAGGTGATGCGGCAGTTAAAACAAGCGGGGGTTGCCTGTAGTGTGATTGATATCTCAATGGACAATATCCAGCAGGGGACTTCCAATCAGTGGTATGCGAATATGCTTCGCTGTCTGACCCTGGATTTGCAGCTTGAGGTGAATTTGGGGTCTTGGTGGCGCGATCGCGAGTGGTTATCCCCCCTGGGTCGATTTCGGGAATTTATTGAAACTGTGGTTTTGGTGCAAATTCCGGGAACGATTGTCATTTTTATCGATGAAATTGACAGTATCCTTAGTTTAAATTTCCCCACGGATGATTTTTTTGCCTTTATTCGCGCTTGTTACAATCAACGGGCACATCATCATCCTTACAATCGTTTGACATTCTGTTTGTTAGGAGTGACAACTCCCTCGGATTTAATCACCGACAAACAGCGCACTCCTTTTAATATTGGACAAGCTATTGCCTTGCATGGGTTTACTTTCGCCGAAGCAAAACTGGCATTACTGCCCGGATTGTCTCAGCAGTTTACTTCTCCTGAAACTGTTTTATCAGAAATCTTAGATTGGACTGGAGGACAACCCTTTTTAACCCAGAAATTATGTAAATTACTGGTTGATAAAGCTCATAATTCTCAACCGAATGTAGGGGAATTGGTTAAAGCGTACCTGTTGGACAATTGGGAATCTCAGGATGAACCTGACCATTTAAAAACAATTCGCGATCGCCTACTTTATGACGAAAAACGCACCCCGCGACGATTGGGACTGTATCAAAAAATTTTAACAGCTAACCCAGAGGGATACCCAGCGGATAATAGTCTGGAACAAACCCAACTACGTCTATCGGGGTTAGTCGTCAAAAAACAGGGCAATTTAACCGTATTTAACCGTATTTATCAACAGATTTTTAATGCCGACTGGATTGAGAACCAGTTAGCTAATTTGCGTCCCTATTCCGAGGCGATCGCCGCTTGGTGGGAGAGTGGCGGGGAAGATTCCTCCCGGTTATTGCGGGGACAGGCATTGCAGGATGCTTTAAACTGGGCCGCTGATAAAAGTTTAAGCGATCGCGACTACCAGTTTCTTTCCGCCAGTCAAAACAGCGAGAAAAAATCCCTAGAATTAGCAAAACTCGAAACCGAAATCACCTTAGAAGCAGAACGAAAAGCCAAACAAATCCTAGATACTGCCTACCAAAAAGCTCAACGGGTGATTACCTTCGGATTAGTCGGACTCTGTGCCGTTTCCCTCGTTTCCCTCACCATTATTTCCTGGGCCAATTCCCAAAAAAGACAAGCAGAAATTGCCGAAATTCAAGCCCTCAATTCAGCCTCTCGAATTCAGAATTCTTCCAATGAAAAACTCGAAGCATTAGTGAATGCAATTCGGGCGGGGCGAAAATTACAATCCAATTGGGCAACCTCGGAATTAATGACCCCGGGAGTGGTTAATTTAGAAACCATTTTAGCCAATCTTCAAGAACGGAACAGTTTAAATCGGCATCGCGGATGGGTGTGGGATGTTGCTTGGTCTCCCAACGGAGAAACCCTTGCCACCGCCAGCGCTGATGGTACCGCAATCTTATGGACAGCGCAAGGGGAATTACTGCATACCTTAGAACATGGCGATCGCGTTTATGGACTGGGTTTTTCCCCGGACGGACAAACTCTGGCCACAGCTAACGCCAATCACAGCGTCAAATTGTGGGGAATGGATGGCACTTTGCTTCATACCCTCAGCGGACATCAAGGGAGTGTTTTTGCCGTGAGTTTCAGTCCTCAAGGTCAGTTACTTGTCACCGGCAGTACCGACAAAACCGCTAAAATTTGGCGCATCGAACCCAACTCCCAAACTCCACCTACCCTCATTCAAACTCTCACGGCCCATACTCAAGAAATCTCCGATGTTAGTTTCTCTCCCGATGGTAAAATTCTGGCTACAGCCAGTTATGATAATCAAGTAAAACTCTGGAAAATTAATTCCCGGGGACAAGCAGAATTATTAACAACATTGACGGGACATCAAAGCGGTGTTTCTACGGTTAATTTTGCTCCCGATGGTCAAACTTTAGCGACAGCGAGTGGTGATGGCCGGGTCAAACTCTGGACAAGGGAGGGAGAATTGATAACCGCCATTAAAGCGCATAATGATGTCGTGACTCGGGTGATTTGGTCTCCCGATGGCAATCTGCTGGGGACGGCAAGTCAGGACCACAGCGTTAAACTCTGGAGTGTCTATGACAGGACCCTGCTGAAGACTTTAACGGCCCATAGTGCTGCCGTCTGGGACATTGCCTGGTCCCCCGATGGCAAAACCTTGGCCTCCGCGAGTGGGGATAATACGACAATGTTATGGAATCCTGAAATTCGCTTAATTGAGGTCTTTCAGGGACATCAGGATTTGGTAAATACGGTGAGTTTTTCCCCCGATGGAGAGATTTTGGCCTCTGGGAGTCGGGATAACACGGTGCAACTGTGGCAACGAAACGGGGCCTTAGTGCAAACCCTGCGAGGACATCGCGATTGGGTACATGGGGTGGCCTTTTCTCCCGATGGAGAGATTTTGGCCTCGGCAAGTCGGGATAAAACGGTCAAACTTTGGGACCGCCAGGGGAAGGTTTTACAAACCCTGCGGGGACATTTGGATTTAGTGCATAGTGTGAATTTTTCTCCCAAAGGCGATCGCCTGGTTTCTGGCAGTTGGGATGGTACTGTCAAAGTCTGGAATCGAAATGGAAGTCTTCTAAAGACTTTAATCGGCCATGAAGGACGAGTGTTTGAGGTGAAATTCAGTCCAAAAGGGAAGTTAATTGCCTCTACCAGTGCAGACAAAACGGTGAAATTGTGGGATAGCGAGACCTTTACGTTAGTTGCTACCTTAGAGGGACATTTGGATGAAGTGAATAGCGTGAGTTTTGCTCCCGATGAAACGGCGATCGCCACCGCCAGCGATGATAATACGGTGAAAATTTGGAGTTGGAATGGAGAATTGTTAACGACCCTAGAGGGACATCGGGATAAAGTTTTATGGGTGAGTTTTTCGTATGATGGCAAAATTTTAGCCTCCGCCAGCGACGATCGCACGGTTAAAATTTGGAGTCGTCTGGGTCGCCTCTTAACCACCCTAGAGGGCCATCAAAACCGGATTGCTGGGGGGAGTTTTAGTCCTGATAGTCAAATTTTAGCCTCCGCCAGTTGGGACCAAACGGTGAAACTGTGGACCATTGCCGACATTTCCCGGGATAGTTTAGACAGTGAAGGCGATCGGTCGAAGTTAGATAAACTCTTAACCCTTGCCTGCGATCGGTTACATGATTATGTCACGTACACCCTACAATCTTCCCTCTGTCAATCCGAATAAATTTATCGTTATCCGATGTTCGATTTTACGACTTTAGTCGTGACTTTGAACTGAGGATAATTAATTTAATCGGCAGATTTACTCTTGATAATAAGGGGAGAGCAAGACTTCCCAACTTTGAGACTTTTGAGCATACTCGTACTCGCATCCCTCTGCTCGTTCTGCTGGTAAATCTTCATCTTCTACTAAAAATTTATATTTCTCTGGATTGCTTCCATAGACTAAACAGGCCATATTATAATATCTTTGAATATTCAGAGAATGTTCTCCCCAATAGGTCAACTCTTCTAGTTCCGCTTCCTCTTCCGCATCGACTGCAAATTGCCAGACTCCGGAAAGAACGGCATTTTCCCCTTCTTCTCCTGCTTGTAATAAAATAATAGCCGCAAATTCATCGACTACATCTTCTTCTCTTCCTGTAATCGGTAACTCTAACTGGTCTACCAAGGCGTGTCCGAGTTCATGAAAAAAGGTGAAGAGTCCGGCATTAATCACTTCTGCAATATATTCTTCATCGGTTTCCACCTCTTCGGTGAAAATTTGTTTATACCGTTCGATTAATTCATAACACATCGTAATTTCAACTTCTGAGGGGTCGTAGTAGGCATTTTCTTCCCCACATTCCATGAAATAAACTGGAATATCATTAGGTAAGATTAATAACTCATTAATGGTTTCAGCTATTTCTTCAAAAATCTGGCTTTCTTTGATAATATCATGGACTTCTTGATAGGTTTCGTCTTCTACGGGGGTATGAAATATTAAAATATCTCCGGTATCTTCGAGTTCATCGGTTTGAGCAGTTTGCTGGATTGTTGTCCGCGAATTGATTGCCGTTGTAGTTCGTTTGAGATTACCCGACGATCGCGCTTTTCCAATGGGAGTTGCTGTTGCAGAGATTTCCGACTCTCTGGGATTGGATTCTATCTCTATTTCCGTACAACCGATTAGGACTGGATTCATAAAAACCAGACTCATCAAGGTGACATAAATCCTGCGGAGGCGATCGCGCAAAATGTTCATAAAATAGCCGCTTAACCAGGGTGATGGATTTTAGACTAGATGCCCCTAAATAATTTTTTACATTTAATTTGCATAAATTAGACTTTATTCTGAGGGAGGATAAAAGTGTTATAGTTAAACCGGGGCAATCTATTTTTTACTAATATTGCCACGGTTTAACTCTTGCAAATTAAACGAATAACTCTCTGATTTTGTAAATTCTCGTGATTATAATATAACTTGCTAATATTGTCAACACCCCGAGGATTGAAAGAGGGAGCTAGGCCATCTGGAGACCCTTTCCAAGGGTATGGATGCCCCAGGAAACCGAATCAAGGGGGAGTGGAGTGGTGCTTATGGCCTAAAAATCGCTACAATCCAAGTAGATAAACTGTTTTTTGTGTCAAATTTTCAGCGGCTTGAGCAATGACCTCATATACTACGACAAAAGCTGACATGATAGAACTCCGACGGCTCAAAGGCTTACTGCCGCCGGAATTGCAAAGCTGGGTCATGGTCGAAAAAGCGATCGAAGTGAATCCACCGTTGGTTCGCAGTGAAGAAATCGGAAGCGATCAGGTGGAAGTCCAAATTGACCTAGTGAAGTGGGAACAACTCGCCCTGGATCAGCGCAACTTGCTGTTTTGGCATGAAGTAGCACGCATCCAAAACGACACCATTTCTAAAGAGGGATGGGAAATGGCGGCGCTGGCGATCGGCTTAGGTGGCGCAGTGGGAGAACTGTGGGTACAGGATGGATTGCTGCTGTTGTTGGCACTGTCTCTGTGCGGGGTGGCGGGATACCGACTTTATCAGAAAAACAATGGCGATCGCACCTTAAAGGAAGCAATGGAGGCAGATGAAAAGGCGATCGCCCTTGCGACTCGTTTTGGTTATTCCCTTCCCAACGCTTACAAAAGTCTCGGCAGCGCCCTAAAAACCCTCGTCGAACTCACCCCGAAAAAACGCCAGCGCAGCAAATACGAAGCCCGGTTGCAAGGGCTCAAACGCAGTGCTGCCAAAGCCAAAGCCAAGGTTAAGGCAGCGCGGGAAACTACAACAAATACGGAAAGCGTGTACTAACCCCCACTGCACCCCACTACAACTGACCCAACATTTTATGGGTTTGTGGGACCACTCGCACGGGTTGGAGCCATTGTTTCATCAATCCTTGCCACGCCAGCACCTTTGTGGGTGCTGGTGATTTTATGGCAGGGGTGGGGCGATCGCCAAAGTTCGCCGTTTCTCCTGCACTCAGGGGCGTCACAGGTTGCAAAAACACCGTCACCTGGGGATTAACCCCCGCCACTAATTGCGCCGCCTGTTCCAACTCCGCCTCTAGGGTGTCATCGGAAATAATAATTTTGACAAAAACATCCACTCCGGCGGCACAACAGAGGCTCAAAAATTCCTGATGCGCCTGCCAATGGGTTTCTCCACTGACACTCGGCAATTTGATATCCATCCCCACCAGATCCAAATGAGGCAAAATCCTCTGCAATTGTTGGGGACGATGACCCCCGGTTTCTAAATACAGAGGTAACCCAGTTCGTTGTTTGAGTTGAGGCAGAAATTCTACCAAAAAGGGAGTATGGAGTAAGGGTTCACCGCCGGTTAAACTGATGCTGTCATGTAAACCCGGTTGATTTTGGCGATCGATCCAGTCCAGGAAGAGGGGGAGGGGGACGGGGTTGGGATGAACTTCAAAATCGCGATCGCCGGGAGTTTTTTCAATCCGACAGGTATCCGGTGCTGTCCAAGTATGAGCGCTATCGCAATAGTCACAGCGCAAATCACATCCGGCAAAGCGAATGAAAATTTGACGAGTCCCCAAATTCAATCCTTCGCCTTGAATACCCGAAAATACTTCGATCGCTCTTACAGTGGGAGGAGCGGCAATGGAATGAGTCATGATCAATCGATGGATTCTTTACGGGATTAATGTTCTGATTAGGGGTTGCGCTTCGGTGGAAGTTCGCCGAGTTTCTGCAACTGTTGTTGCACCTCTACTTCCACTATAGAAGGGATTCGAGCGATCGCCTGGACAATTTCCCTCTCCAGTTCGGCGATCGGCGTTTGTCCCGGTTTCCCCGGAGGCAGTCCCTCCAAACACTGTTGTAGCGCGCTAATCACTTCAGCCAAACTTTCCACCTGTTCTAGTTCCGGGCGCTCTTGAAACTCACTCCGCAGGCGATGTAGCTGGGTTTTTAACACAATTAGTGATTGCTCCAACTCCGTTGAGCGCGATCGCAGTTGTCGCACTGCCGCCACTACGGGTTCAATCTCCTGGGCGATCGTCATCTTCATCGATTCCGGGGCGATCTTCACCTCTTCAACCCCCACCCGCGATGGCATAATCTGTCGTCGCCGATTCATCAAATTCAACCCCAAAGAAACCGTCACCGGCACTGCCACATAAATCACCTGCCCAGAAATAGCCGCCACCACTGACCCCGCCACTACACCCGCCAGAGAGACATATTCAGCAATATTCAGCCAGTCACGCCGATCCATCAAGTCACCCCAGGTATGAAACAACCCTCATTTTAAGCCCTAACCTGGAAACTCTACCGTTCCTAGAGGAGACTCTCGTCTCAAAACCCTTGCGTTTTCCAGCACAGCCTGATAACTTGAGAGGGCTACAAGACCTCTATTGATTGTAATTACACTTCATAATGAAATTTACAAGCAAAAATGAATATTTCTTCATCCGTTACTTTATAAATTAATCGATTTTCCATATCAATGCGTCTGGACCAAAAGCCACTTAGTTCATATTTTAGAGGTTCGGGTTTGCCCAATCCCTCATATATGGGGAACGTTCAATGTCTTTTATCAGCTCTATTATTTTTTTATGGAGCTTTTTGTCTAAATTGAGCCACTCATTAAAATCTGCAAAAGCAGAATAATGAAAGACTATTCTCCTCTTCATGTTATAGAAAGCTGTCTAAGTTGACTTTAATTAAGTTTTGACCATTGTTAACGTCTTCAATGGCGGCCATTAATTTTTCTTTGTTAATTTTTGAACTCAATAGATACTCAGTTTCATCGAGTTCAGAAACACCAATTTCTATCTGTTTATCGCAAAATTTTGCTTTAATCTCATCTAAAAATTGAGCATCAATCTCATTAGCATTTAATCGATAAATTGCTGTCATGATTGTTTCCGAGTTGAGAGACAAATGTTATCCACAGGACAATCCTAACATAGCCACCTTTCAAGCTTCAACCCAGCCCCACTGCTGAAAACCCCATCCAGAAATCGCCTAAGAGCCTGCTTCTCGCGGTAAAATCGATTCGTTTAAATCAGCAGCATCCCCGACTGCTTGCCGTGCAATCCAAATTTAACTATGACTGATTCTCCTTCCGCAACAGAACAAACTCCCGGAAAAATAACCTTAGACACCAACTGGTCCGAGTTACTGCAACAATTGCTCGATCGCCAATCCCTGACTCTGGATCAAGCCAGTCAACTGATGACGGGATGGCTTCAGGAAGAAATTCCCCCAGTGTTATCCGGGGCCATTTTAGCCGCCCTGCAAAGCAAAAGTGTTTCCGCAGAGGAACTGGCAGGGATGGCAAAAGTTTTGCAATCCCAGTCTGCCTATCTGGAAACTGGCGCAAATGGTGAAACGCGCAAACGGGCGATCGATACTTGTGGCACCGGAGGCGATGGGGCTTCGACTTTTAATATTTCCACCTGTGTTGCCTTTGTTGCCGCCGCCGCTGGGGTTAAGGTTGCCAAACATGGGAATCGATCGGCATCGAGTAAGGTGGGTTCTGCCGATGTTTTGGAAGCCTTGGGTGTGAATTTGAATGCACCGGGTAGTCAGGCGATCGCCGCTTTAGATGAAGTCGGCATTACCTTTCTATTTGCACCGGGTTGGCATCCAGCGATGAAAGCTGTGGCCCCTCTGCGCCGCACCTTAAAAGTTCGCACCGTCTTTAACTTATTGGGACCTCTGGTCAATCCCGTGCGACCCACTGGACAGGTGATTGGCGTCTGTGAACCGAACTTAGTGGTGCCGATCGCCCATGCCTTACGACAATTGGGGACTGAATTAGCCATTGTGGTGCATGGACGGGAAAAACTCGATGAAGCGGGATTAGCAGAAGCCAGTGATTTAGCCATCCTTGCCAATGGAGAGGTCCAACTCAGTACCATTACCCCGGCAGAAGTCGGACTGGAACCCGCACCCACCGGGGCATTGCAAGGCGGGGATGTCGCAGAAAATGCCGAGATTTTACAGTCGGTCCTCCAAGGTGGGGGGACTCAAGCGCAACAGGATGTCGTCGCCTTAAATGCCGCGTTAGCGTTACAAGTCAGCGGCATTATTGCGGTGGGGGACCATATCCAGGGCATCGCCTTAGCCAAAGAAATTCTTGCCTCCGGTGCCGCTTGGACAAAAGTAGAGCAATTGGTAAAGTTTCTGAAGCAGTAAGACAGCAGCAGGTTAGAAACCGGGTTTCTTCAAAAAAATTGTGGCAATTTCCAGTAAATCTAGGCGAGAAACCCGGTTTCTGGTCCCCCTTTAAAAAGGTTAGAAACCGGG
>NZ_JAFLQW010000163.1 GCF_017313335.1 Phormidium pseudopriestleyi FRX01
GGGGACCGGATGCCAAGGGGAGGGGACCGGATGCCAAGGGGAGGGGACCGGATGCCAAGGGGAGGGGACCGGATGCCAAGGGGAGGGGACCGGATGCCAAGGGGAGGGGATTATCGCACTTTAATTTGACTTGGAATTCTGCTGATTGTTTGACTGTTGATTTGAGGGTTTATCCGATTTGTTTTTTCCCTCGGTTAATCAATGCCTCCGCCGCCAACCACGCCCCAACAGAACAAATAATGCTCCCCAATAATCCAATCAGAAACGGATGGGGGGGGATGAAATGGAGTTCCATTTTTTGACCGTTGGGAAAGTACCAAGGTTGGGGGATTAACCCGGAAGTTGAAGCGAAAATCGCCCCTGCCGCAATTCCCACCCCAACCGCTTGGATGCGGTTTTGTAATTTCTGATTATCGTCTTGTTGTTTTTGGTAGTAGTCCTTTTCCGCTTGTTGACGCTGGCGATCGCACTGCGCTTGGTCAATTTCCACAATGGCACGAATGGAGGCCACTGCCTGCGAAATTAACCCCGTCCCCTGTTCAAAATAACTTAAATTTGCTGCAATTTGAACCCGGAAGTACGGCCCAGTTTCTTCCCCAAAGTACCGCCAAAATGATAGTTCTTCCTTATCGGTTCCTAGTTTAGCACAAATTCGCTCAATTGTGTCGTTATAATTGTTAAGATTTATGTTAATTGTTGTGCCAAAATCCTTCATTTTCCGCAGGAGGCGATCGTAATTCAGAGAATCAGCGGAAAGTTGTTTTAACTGAGTTTTTAAGTTTTGCAGATAGGTGGTATCTTGGGGGTCAGGGTTGGCCGTATCAATTTTTTCTTGAATTTGGTCTAAGATGGGGTCTAGGCTGAGATAATACTGTTTAAGTTGCTTGTAAATCTGCCGGCTATCTTGAAAAGCCTTGCTGACTTTATGGCGATAGAAAAACAGGTCAAAAGTTAGCTGAAAGCACTTCCCTAGCATTTCATCGGCGTTTTTATCTCGAAATAGCCAGATGAGAACATGGGGGGATTTATCCGGTTCGCCGGGATTCCCATATTCAAAAATCGGACTCCCAAATAATTCCCCACTCCGAGAGGGGTCAGCCTTTTGATTCAATAAAGCCTGATAGCATTGATTTGCGAGTTCAGTTAATTCAGCACCTTTTAAGCCTTGATTTTCTGGAGTTAAATTTAGGGTTAATAGCAGAGTTTGTCCGAGAAAATATGGACTCGGGGGAAAGGGTAAAATATGGTTAGGGTTAAACTGTTCGAGAACCGGAATTGCTACAGTGTTCGCCGGGTTGCTATCATCATAGCCAATGTTGAGAAATACCCCATAACTGTCTTCTTGAAGTTGGACAGGTTGGATAAAGCCTTCCATATCTGGAAAGTTAGGGAGGGTGAAGGAAATCTGCTTTTGGGGTGGGGGGAGGAGGATGCGATGTTCGCTGTGGTGGATATGGGGTATCAGTCGGGTGTCGGTGAAGTGAGATAGGAGGCGATCGCAATTTAACCACAGGGGGTGAGTCTTTCCCTCGGTGTCATCTTCCCGGAGATGGTAAGCGCATAAATAGAGATTAGGAGCGAAAATGTTCATTATAATTGGTTATAATCTATGGAAGTGGCTTGTCCGGCGGCGCGTTGTTGTTTGGCTTGACGTGCGACGGCGACTAAGGCAGATTGAGTCCGATTAAACGCCGTATTCCACCGTTGTTCATCTTGCAAATCGGCGATATAGTCCCGTAAATGTGCAATCACTTGGCTTTGAACCGTATCGGGTAAAGATTCAACCAGAGTCACTAAGTCTTGAATCGCTGATAATGACATCTATTTAATTCCCCTGATAAGTTTCCCAAAAATTCATAAATTGTCTAGGGATATCAATTTGTTTTTTAGCTTCAGATGTGGTAATATTAACATCTAAATCATAATCACTCCGGTTTCGCATATCCTGTGCATCAATATAAAGCCCTGTGAAATTCTCGAAAATTTTGATTGTCCTTGGCAAATTCTCGACCGAAAGCACTAATCACAGCAGAATGGCTGGAAAAACTTAAGTTTTTTGCCAATAAAAAGGCGGAAGCAATATAAAACATTGCATAATAAGCACGGGACGTTGCCAGTTCTGCTAGATTATTTTCCACCAATAAATCTGCACCGATTAGACTCCGTTTAGCTTTTTCTAGTAGCAATTTTTGCTCATCACTCATAGAACAATTCCTTCTCTATGAACATTCAAAATAAATGGACTTTTTTCTTGATTAAACCGCTGTTCGGAGACAAAAGCACGGGAGACAACCGTATCATATTGCAAGGATAATTCTTGAATAAATTCACTGGTTTTGTCGATTTCATCAGCGTAATTAAACGCGCATTTCATCACAATCAGCAAGTCAATATCTGAATCAGGTTTAGCTTCTCCTCTAGCTTGAGAACCATATAAAATAATTTGAACAACCTGTTCAGAATAATGGGTTTTAAACCAATTTTTAATTAACCCGATAATCTCCGGTAATTTTTGATGTTTCATTTTATTAACTTATGTGCCATAAACTGGGCTACTCTCGTGCCAAGGCTCTGCCGTGACACGCCATTTTGCGGCTCTGCCGCCTGTAAAAATGGTTTGCCATTACTACAGTTGAAAACCCATCAAGATTGACCCTCTTTTTTGCCCATTATCGGAGCGCGGGTTAGCAGAAATTCGGTAATTTTCGGATAGAGATTTACATAAGTCGTGTCGGTTGTATTTGGGGAATCATTATTCTCCCCTCTTAGCTTCCTTTCCCCCAACTTATCCATAACTTTTTGATTCAGTTGAGGATAGGAACCACACCATTTACCTAATTCATTAGCCAATTCCAAATCCGACTTATCTTGACAAGCCGCTAAACTATTGTTAAGTTTTTCTAAGCCTTGGATGGCTCCTGAGCTTTGCCAAATATTATCGGGATTACTTTCCCACACTTCCAAAAACACAGCAATTAAATCTTGGGGATTCATTGGGGATTCCTTTTGATACAATACGGGTCAATTCGTCTGTCCAATGGCGCAAAATGCCGCCCAAAAATAAGGAGATGAAAAAGGCTTACTTTCGAGTGTCTTCCCCCATTGTAAGGTAAATTTCATTTGCTCTCGCCGTTCTAGACTAATCACCGCACAGCTATCAACCCAGTTTAACAAATCTTGCACCGTGGCTGACCGCAGCCAGGTCTGAGTCTGCTGCAACGCCAGAACCACCGACAGTTCAGGCTGTTGCTGGAGAGTTTGATAAAACTGAATCATAAAAATCGCCGTGGAGAGGTCATTCACCGCCCA
>NZ_JAFLQW010000113.1 GCF_017313335.1 Phormidium pseudopriestleyi FRX01
CCAATTTTACAGCCAGATGCTCTGCAACCCGCTCAAAAGTTGGCGGCAGACTTGGAGGAACTTTCTGAAGCCGATATGAATCAGGCAGCGGAACTAATTATTACCTGGATGGAGCAATTTCCGGAAGCAGAAAAAGCAATTCAAAAAGCTCTGGCACAAAACCGAAAACAAGTTAAGAAAATTTCCGAACCGGACCCGAATCAATCCCACTGGCTAATTCCTAATGTTGAAATTATCGAAGAAACGGAAACAACGGTTATCATTACTCCGGCCCCCAATGCAGAAAAAATGCACTTGTTTCTTTACCTTAAGCAAACTTTAAAAGGAAGGATTAACAGATGGAAGAAAAACCCATAAACCCGCCGGTTTATGCGCCTAATTTACATCTATTTGCCTTTCATCTTTGGCGCGGATTGACGGGGGAACCGGATTCCCTGGCACCCAATCCCAAACAGTTATGGGAAAAGGGCGATGATATTTTAAAAGAATTAGGCTTTACGGAACGTCTCCATATCGCCGGGTATCCCGACAACTCGCCAGAAACCCCAGGAACACAAATTAATCTCCATCCCAAAACCCAACTGGAATTAACGGGAAAAGTGCCTCATTCCGATTTCCCGATTACGGGGCTGTTGTTCACTCATCGGCTTTATGATAGTTATAGTTTAACGCTCAATTTGCGCCGTCCCGAAACAACAGAAAATGGGGAGAAAACCGCTGCGGTCCCGATTTCCTTTTGGCAAGATTTGAATACAGAAAGGCTACTTTTTCTCCCCCATGTCGTTCAGAGTTCCTTGGGGCAAACCTTGCTATTAACTGCGTTTTTACCGGAATCTGAAACTGATAAATCGCCGGAAAGTTTACAAGATTTCGCCTGTAACTGTGTGAAACAGGTGAGTCCATCCCAGAAAACCCGTCCACCGTTGCACCAACTGGGGAAACTATTCGGTAGCCCGATTTTTGAGTTTGGCGGGCAAGTTTTGGAGGCGAATCTGGGGGGGGAAGCGCAGGTGCAACCCCATATTTTGATTCTCCTGTTTCGCGCCGAATTGCCCAGTGAGAAATTTGTGGATGCCTATCGGGAGTTTATCAATTTATTTTATTATCGGAATAAGGTAATTTCCGCCTATCGGGAAACCCGAACTTTATATCAAAAAACTTACAAAGTCTATACATATTTAGAGAAAAAAGTCAAGTCTTTTAAGCAGGAATTAACGAAGAATACGACCCGTTTGGCGTTGAGTGAGGCGCAATTAGAAGACCTGAAACAGGTGTTAAAGGAATTGGCGGAGTTGGATTTGGAATATGCCCGCCTGTTGCGAAATTACAAGCACAACTGCAATACGATCGCTATCAATACTAAAAATTATATAGTCACCTTGGAGGCGATTTTTAACCGGCTCAAAGAACAGGAATATGGGGTGGAACGGGAGGAACTGGATTTTTTCCGTGAGTTTGGCAGTCAAACTTCTCCCTACTTCCAAACTCGCATCAGCGATGAACTCAACTATTTTGTAGAAGGTTCCAGTCTAGCAGATAAGGCAGTCGCCTCAATTCGCGGCATCGTAGAAATAGAACAAACCCAACGCGATCGCCGGTTGCAAAACCAAAACCAACAATTACAAGACCAAATTCAGGCTGTGGGGGTAGGAATTGCCACCGGGGCGATCGTTGCCTCTACATCAGGTTTACTCTTTCAAGAACCGATAACTTTGCCCTGGGCAGAAAATCGGGGTGAACAACTCCATCCCTTTGCGATCGCCCTGCTTGCCAGTTTTGGTTGTGCGATATTAGCCTGGGGAATAACAAAATGGGTGATGGGATGGAAACCCAAAGAGTAAAAGGCGATCGGGGTATAAGTTTTCCAGTCGGTTTTAACCGACTTTAGCTATGAGGCCGCCAATCGTTCAAACCCCCGCCGGTGGTTGCGGAACTACTTTCGGTTGGGCCGGTTTTCTCACACTTCTGACTGGGATTTCAATGATGAATTGTGCCCCTTGTCCCGGTTCCGAAGAACAATACAACCGCCCACCGTGTTTTTCTACCACAATTTGATAACAAATCGACAATCCTAAACCCGTTCCTTCTCCAACCGCTTTGGTGGTAAAAAAGGGATCAAACAGTCGGTTACGGATGCTTTCTGGGACTCCGGGCCCATTATCGGCGATCGCAATTCTCACCCAGTGCGAATCCAAGGCAGCGGTGCGAATTGTAATCGTCGGGGCCGGGGGTTCTCCCCCTTCAGGGGTTTTGTTAGCTTGCTCATGGAGGGCATCGATCGCATTACTGATCAGATTCATGAACACCTGGTTTAGCTGACTGGCCAAACATTCAACTTCCGGTAAATCACCATACTCCTCAATGATTTCAATGCTCGGACATTGGGCTGTTGGCTTGAACCGGCTTCGCAAAATTAATAAGGTACTTTCAATCCCCTCATGAATGTTAACCGCTTTCATGTCTGCTTCATCAAGCCGAGAGAAATTTCTCAAAGTTAAAACAATCTGCCGAATCCGCTCCGCCCCCAGTTTCATCGAATCAATCATCTTGGGCAAATCTTCCGCCAAAAAATCGAGTTCAATCTGTTCAATAAACGCCTCAATCTCGGGATTCGCATCGGGATAAGATGCTTGATACAGATGAATTAATGCCAATAGCTCCCTAGCATATTCGTTTGTATGGCTTAAATTGCCATAGATAAAGTTGACCGGATTATTAATTTCATGGGCCACCCCAGCCACCAGTTGCCCCAAGCTGGACATTTTTTCGGTTTGAATCAGTTGAGATTGGGTTTGTTTGAGTTCGGATAAAGTGGTTTCGAGTTCCTGCGCTTGTCGGGTAGCGGTGACGGTGAGTTCTTCTTGTCGGATAAATGCGGCTTTTAATTCCGCTTCGGCCTGTTTGCGCGGGGTGATATCTCGTAAAATCACCACATACTCGATTTGATCCCAATTGGTTCGAGCAGAAAGGGAGACTTCTACGGTTTTTTGGGCGAATGATTCTCCTGAAGATAGAGCGTTTGGGAAGGCGATCTCCGTGGGGTCTATAAGCTGCTCACAACGTTGAGGCCAAAACTGGGGAGAATCCCTTAATCCGGGTAAAAGTTGGGCCATATTGACCCCTGCTAACTCTTGAGCCGAGACCCCAAATAGGTCACAAGCAGCGGGATTCGCCCGGGCGATCGCCCCATGCTCATCAATCACTATAATCGGATCGAGGGCAACCCTAAATAAGTGTTCCGTCGCTTCTTGAGCTTCCACAATTGAGGCAATTTGGGGCAAAGTGGTCCAACAGGCGATCGCCACCCCGACCAAAGCAATACTGAGCAACAACAACACATAAAGCTCACTGGCGACTTCTAAACGGCTGCGATCAATCGTGGTTCGGACGACCCAGCCCACCGTTAACGACCCACAGATTAAAAAGAGTAAAACACTCACTTGTAAAACATCAAAATCTTGGAACCGTCCTGAACGGCGACGGCGATAAAGCGCAAACCACCACTCAACCCGAAATATGGGAAAATAACGGCGTCGGATCAGCCCATCCACCACGAGAATCGTGGGGGCAAGCAACAATCCCATCAGCCAATGGTTCCAACCCCAGGCGAGCCCGCCGACTACCATCACGAAACTTTCCACAATCAGGAAAAGCAAAGACCACCGGGGCCATTTGACCTCCGGGCGATCGCGGTTGAGCCATAAACTCAAATGCACCATCATCATCGAAGAGAGATATCCTGTACCCGTCACCATCACCACATGAGAGACATCCCCCCACAGCAGGCAAATCAAACTTAAGATAAAGGTGAACAATAACCCGGGTCCAAACACCCCGCGAGATGATACGACCCCAAATACGGGGGCCATATACCCATCAAGGGCTAACTGATACAAAACCCGTGGGGAGTTAGAAATGGCAGTGGTTGAACTGAGCAAACATCCTGCCGAGAGGAGGAACGTCACCAATGTCGAAGCTGCGGATCCCCAAAAGGGTTGAGCCCCTGCCACCAAATGCAAAAATGTATTATTCCCTAAACCCGGGTCACTAGCTAAACGCATCAAAATCCATGAACCACCCACATAGACAATGGGTAATACAACCGCCGCAAAGGATAAGGTTTTAAGGGTGCTTTTCGGATTGCGACTATCTGCGACAAAAGAAGAGGCGGTTTCACAGCCATAGGCGGCATAAACGGCGACAAAAAACCATTTCGCCCATTCGACTAGGTTAAACTGGCCCCAATCGCTCGGTAAAATGCCGGGACTGGCTGGCGCCAACGCCAGCCAACCCAAGCCTTGCAAGCCAAAGGTGCTCAAAAACCCGACTGCCGGGACAATGAAACAGAGGTGCAAGATGCCTAATGTTCGGGTGCCACTAAATGCGACAATGTAGGGGATGACTGTAAAACCCAGGCGTAACAGATTTTCTGGTAAGGAAATCCCAACCGGGTTTAAATTGGCAATTACCAAGTCAGAGAGGATGATGGCATTCATGGGCGGAACGGAAACCCATCCCAGCCAATATCCGACTGCCCCATAACGCGCTGCGATCGGATATTTCGCCAACAGTTTGGCGGCATAATTGGGGGTTCCACCGGACATATCGGGCCAGTGCATCCCCAATCGTTGGACTTGTAGGTTGAGTAAAATGCCAATAATCGCGGCAGGAATCCAGACAAAAATGGCTTGCACTCCCAAAGCTGCATTCATGGCGGGTGCTGGCCCCAGCCATAATAAGAGTCCGCTTAAGCCAAAACCCCAAGTCTCTAGAAAACTTAAACTACGTTTGAGTCGAACCAATGGCAATCTGTTGGGTTCCATCTGAAAAGTGCAAAGTTTGATAAGTCGGGATCACCATAGGCGATCGGCCTGTGTATTGTCACGTTACCAAATCCCATATTTAAGTGCTTTAAACTGTAAGGGATTTACCTAAAAAAAGTGGGGCAAGTATTAGGGTGGGCAGGGTCACTTGTGCGATCGCTCAAAACCCCCTCCGTGAAAATCAGTGAAATCAGTGGTTAAAATCCCCAAATCATTCCCCATCCCTATTGCAATATGTCCCCCGGAAGCGTAAAATAGAGAGTTCTGACCGAACAGGAACCATTATGAGCAAACGAGTCCAAGTCGTATTAAGTCAAGATGTTAGAAAGCTGGGTAGATCCGGCGACCTCGTAGAAGTGGCCCCCGGTTATGCCCGGAACTACCTGCTACCCCAAGGCATTGCCGTTCGTACCACCCCCGGTATTCTCCGTCAAGTGGAACGCCGCAGAGAACTAGAACGGCAGCGGATGCTGGAAGAAAAGCAACAAGCACAATCGCGGAAAACGGCCTTGGAAACCATTGGACGTTTTACCATCTCCAAATCGGTTGGGGAAGGGGATGCGATTTTCGGGACCGTCACCGATCGCGAAGTGGCCGAAGTCATCCAAGCTGCTACCAACGAAGAAATCGATCGCCGTGGGATTACCCTGCCTGCCATTAGCAAGACTGGGTTCTACAAGGCACAAATCAAATTACACCCCGAGGTTACCGCTGAAGTCGATATTGAAGTGGTTGCTGGTTAAAAATCGGCGACTCTCCCAGGCGGAATTTCAGTCATGCCTGGGGCAAAACCGTCCCGATATTTGGACAATGGAAAAGGCGCGATTTATTTCTAAACCCAATAAATCGCGTCCGGTGCATCCAGACGATAGCTGAGTACAAATCGTGGCTGAAACCTTAAACTTCCAAGGCTATAGCGATCGCCTCCCCCCGCAAAACATCGATGCGGAAGAAAGTATTTTAGGCGGAATTCTCCTGGATCCAGAGGCTATCACCCGGGTGTTAGACCGGCTACCTCCCGAAGGGTTTTCTATCAGCGCTCATAAACATATTTATAAAGCCGCAATCGCCCTCCATTTCCAAGGCAAAGCCACCGATTTAATGACCGTAACCAGTTGGTTAGCAGACCATAAACTCCTCGATATGGTCGGCGGCCAAAGCAAACTGGCCCAACTGGTAGAACGCACGGTTTCTGCCGTCAATATCGACCAATATGCCGAACTGGTCGTCGATAAATATATGCGCCGCAAATTAATTCAAGGCGGACATCAAGTCGCTGAGTTAGGATTTGATACTACCACGGAATTACCTATCCTCCTCGATAAAGCGGAACAAACCATTTTCAGCCTCACCCAGGACCGTCCTCAACAGGGTTTAGTTTCTATTTCAGAAACCCTAATTCATACCTTTGAAAACATCGAAATTCATCAACAAGGGTTAGCTTTACCTGGGTTAACTTGTGGGTTTTATGACTTAGATGCGATGACCGGGGGTTTGCAGCGATCGGACTTGATTATTATAGCCGGAAGACCCGCTATGGGGAAATGCTTAGGGCGTTTTTCTGAACTAATTTTAAGCGATGGCAGTGTCACCACAATTGAAGATATAGTTAAACGCCGTCAGGCTGACCTATTAACCTTAGCGGATAACTGGAAATTTACCTTTACTCAACCTTCTGCCTTTGTCGATGATGGCATCAAACCCGTGTTTCGGGTCAAAACTCGTTTAGGACGGTCCATTGAAACCACTCTCACTCATCCTTATCTGACGATAAAAGGGTGGCGAAGGCTTTCAGAACTCCAAGTGGGCGATCGCATTGCTGTCCCTCGGAAACTAGAAGTATTTGGGACCGAAACCCTGCCTGAATATCAAGTTAAGCTATTGGGATATTTGATTGGTGAGGGTGGGTTTACCCGGCACCAACCCAGCTTTATTCACAGCAATCCTGCAATTTTGAATGACTTTGAACAAGCCATTACCGGCTTTGGGAATTTGAGACTCCCAACTCAAACCCAACCCACGAATTCCCGAGTCTACGCTGATATTTATAAGATAAACGATAAGACTGAAAATACCCTAAATTTGTGGTTACAAGAATTAGGATTAGGGGAGGAAAATGCGGTTAATAAAACTGTCCCGCCTATTGTATTTAAGTTGAACCGATCGCTGATTGCCTTGTTCCTGAATCGCCTATTTGCAACCGATGGATGGGCGTCAGTTCTAGCCAGTGGACAAGCTCAGTTAGGCTTTTGCACAGTCAGCGAAAAACTGGCGCGACAAGTGCAACATTTGTTACTC
>NZ_JAFLQW010000364.1 GCF_017313335.1 Phormidium pseudopriestleyi FRX01
ACTTCAACCGCACCTTGGCTCAACCATTCGTGTGGAAGTTTGAAGGATTTTCCGCTTCTGAATAAGCTGGTCATGTTCTTTCGCCATCCTGCACTAGGCAATGAGTATCTTTCCTTTGCCGAGGCGATCGCCTCGGCAAAGCGATCGTCTAGTTCCCGAAATTGCCAAACTCGAATCTGACCCAAACTATCGCAGCCTCGCTTATCAAAGATATAGCTATCTCAGTCGCGGACTCTACCTAGAACAATTGCAACGCTGGTTCGATTGTTTCCCCAAAGAGCAGTTTCTAATTTTAAAGAGCGAAGACCTATTTGCCAATCCAGCCGCCACCGTCCGTCAAGTCTTTAATTTTTTGGGATTGCCAGATTATCAACTACCAGAATACGGCCAACATCAAGCTGGGAACTACGACAAAATAGACAAATCGATTAAAGCCGCGCTGTCAGAATATTTTCAACCCCATAACCGCCAGTTAGAACAATATCTGGGCAGGACATTTAATTGGGATACTGACAGTCAGCCAGTTCAGAACGCCAACCCCATCCAAGCCAAACAAGAACTCTACCAGAAATTAGCTGTCCTATCCCAAGTATCGCCAGAGCAAATTCGCTCAGAAATTGCCCCCTGGCAAACTTGGCTGGAAATTTCCAACCCTCCCAAACCCAAAAAACCCAACATCTTGCTGTTGATGAGCGACCAACATCGCCAGGATGCGATGGGTTGTAGCGGCGGTTGGGTTCGCACGCCGCACCTCGATCGCCTTGCCGCAGAAGGCATCCGGTTTAGCAACTGCATCACCACCTCCCCCATCTGCGTCCCCACCCGCATCAGTCTGGCAATCGGCTGGTATCCTCACAATACGGGGATTTGGGATAACTGCCCCGGAACCTTACCGCCGGACAGTCGCACCTGGATGCAGGCGATTCGCGCCCGAGGCGATCGCACGGCGCTGTTTGGCAAAACTCACTGGCACTCTCAGGAAAGCGACCTGCGCGATGGCATTCCACTGCTCTACGCCTACGGTTTTGACGAGGAGATCGAAGTCGCTGGCCCCTGGGGCAACACCCACAAGCGCAGCCAGATGAGGGATGAATGGGAAGCAGGGGGTTTGTGGCAAGCCTACAAAGATGACTGTGCCGAACGTAGCTCTTGTCGGCAAAGGGTGCGTCCGTCTCCTTTGGGCTTAGAATACTACAAAGATGTCTGGGTGGCTCGCCAAGCCTGCAACTATTTGGAACGCTACATCAGTATCTGCGAATTCGGTTTGAGGATTTATGTACGGCGACCGTGGCAACGATCGAGCAGATTTTTGAGTTTTTCGGTCTTAAAGGCAATGCTAAAGAAATTGCCGGGGATGAAGTGGCTTCTCCTGATAGTATCGGACGGTGGCGCAGTGGCGATCGCGAAACTTTAGAAAGGTTGCATCAAGTGGCAGGGACAGCATTGCCAAAGTTTGGCTATGGAATGACTGCCGAGTTTCAGCCACAAGGCGACTCTAGGCAAGAGCCATTGAGTTTAAATCCCCCCTCTGAGTCGGTTCCAGAGTTAGGAGAACTGGACGATCGCCTGCAAAATATTCGTTCTCAATTAAAAGAATCGCGCGATCGGCTTCAGCAAATTTGCACTAACTTGAACTCATCCAGCTAACTAAGCTGTTGCCTGTCTAAATTGGAGGTGAGGAAATCATGAAACCTTTGGAGTGCGTAAAGCCTGCGCCCGGGCGAAAGCTGTGCGGCGTAGCGTGTACGCGCGAGCCCAAACATCGAGCTTCGCTAGGATTATCCAATTTAGATGCAAAACAGCTTATAGCGTTTCTCAGAAAGATGAGGTACGTTTTTGGAGTGCGAGCATCTTGACAAGCTCTTGTCAAGAGCTTGTCAAGATGCTCGCACTCCTCTAAATATCTGTACGCGAATGAGTCCACCGAACCGCTATATAGCGGTTCTCAGAAAGATGAGGTGCACATAAGAACTGGATTCCCGCAGCAGTTTACCCCCGTGAAGACGGGGGCGGGAATGACAGTTTTTGAAGATATACCTCAGAAAGAAAGAGAAATGCTATATTTTAGCCTAAAATTGCAGTTTAGTCTTAATTGTTTGGAGTTTTTGATGCGATTTTTGGAAGTTTACTGTGGTTTTATACAGATGCTTTTCTTGGCGCAAAAATCGATTTTGTTGGGTAAAATAGTTTCAATAATAACGACTGTAAATGATTGCAAAATTGTTTGATAAATAACCACTCGAAAAACGCTATAAATTTTAAAAAATTAGCCGATCGCTCGGGGAATGTGCGCCCTCAAAAACGAAAAATTTACAGGCTTGATAATGTCAAGATTTACCAATGCTTCCCAGAGCGATCGCCAGCCTTACCACACCGATCGTTCGGGGTTAATAAGCACAAGCGATCGGGCCATGCCCATCCTACTATTTTTCAAGCTTTACAATCAGTCAAATTTGTGCTAAATATACGGTTGCAGTCTTAGCAAATTTCCCTTGAACCCATACCCAGAAAGAATCCTCATCTATCAAAACCGCACTAGCCAGAAGCCAAGAGCCTCTCAAGTGTTATCAAAATTTTAATCAGTCCCAGGCTTTGTAGGTTGGGTGGAGGAACGAAACCCAACTGTAAGGAGCATTGACTCCCATCCGATCGGTTGCCTTACCACCCGAAAATTGTGCAACGCCCCTAAGAAACCTGGTTTTTTCATCTGGCTTTTTACAAATTCGGGATGCTCCCGAACGGTTTCCAGTTAAAGGGACGCTCGATCGCCGGGTTTAGAATCGAGACTATCGGTTTTAACGGCGGGTTAGGAATTAATTGATAATTTTTAAAGGCGATTGGTGTGATAGATAAATTCAAGCTCAGATTTTGGAAATTAAGGGTAAAATTCAAGGATTTATTGCAGGCAGAAGCAGAGTCAGAGTCGCCAAAAGCAGCCGGAAAGTTGCCAGCGGATATGGCGCTTAACTTGAGTCAGGCGTTGATAAATTTACCGAGCCATGCCAGCGGGGAAACGGCGGTGGATGCTCTAAATACGGCTTTGGTGCAGTGGCGAGAAAATATAAATGCTCCCAATAGTTTGGTGATTTTGGGTGCCCCCGTAATGCCGCTATCTCGAATTCTCAGTGACACAATTGGCATCAGTAAGGAAGAAAATATCTTGCAGGTGCGAACAGTGCAGTGGGAAGCTCGTCCTCACGAATATGCGAATATTCAAAACTATCTAAAAAATGAAATAAATTCTGAACTAATAATTCCAGAAAAAGAGGATATTTCGGACACTCAGGAACGGCTAGAAGCCCGCAATTCCTTGGTAGTGATTTCTCGACTGGATTGGTGTTTTTTGCGCTGTATCGGGGGGTTTGAGGGAATAGAATTTATCCGCAATATAGTGTTTGCTGAACAGTCGTGTTTCTGGCTGATTGGCTGTAATACCTGGGCTTGGCAGTATCTGGATTTTATTTATCAAGTCAGTGCTTATTTGGGGTCTGCAGTATCTCTACCAAACCTAAGCGGCGAGGAGTTGCAAGAGTGGCTGAAACCCGTTGTGGAGGGGGCAAATGTAGAGTTTGGGGATGATGGGGGAAGTGAGGATGGGGTTTCTCAGGAGCGAGAGCTTTATTTTGAGCAGTTGGCGGGGGTTTCTCAGGGAATGACCAGTGTGGCGGCGGCTTTGTGGCTGCGATCGCTCCGCTATGAAGCTCCCGTTCCTGACGCCGATGGCGCTACTACCCCCAAGTTGAAATTGGATAAACCCAACTTGCCAGATTTACCGAATTTGTTATCACAAGACCATTATTTATTATACTCTCTCCTCCTGCACGGGGGTATGAGTCTAGCTCACCTTGCCGCCAGTATGGGAAAAAGCATTAGTGCGGTCAAACCTAGAGTGCAGTTTTTATTGCAATCAGGGGTAATTGAGCGGGAGCAAAATTTACTGGGGGTCAATCCGGCTCACTATCCGAAGCTGAAAATAATTTTAGATACAAATAATTTTTTAGTGGGGAAATAATCAATAATGTTCGGATGTGATAAAATTAGTTACCTTACCCCAATAGTGCCAGCAGTGGCAGCATCAGATGTGGTAAAAAAATCCTCTGAAATCCTCACCAGCATCACTCTGATAAAGCTGCTGGAGGGAGCCGCGATCGTCTTAGTGGCATACCTGTTGATCGTAGCGAGCGAGCGGTTTAATAACTGGCTATCGGAAAAGATGCCGCGCCGGTTTCGGCTGATAGTGAGGCAAGGATTGCCGTTTTGGCGAGCTGCGGTGATTCTGGCGGCAGTTATTAGCTTGATGAAGCTGTTTTTGCACCTATCTCCTAATAATATTTTGGCGTTGACGGGGACGATATCTTTAGCCTTGGGTTTTGCATTTAAGGATTATGCTAGATCGTTGATTGCGGGGGTTGTGGCGCTATTTGAAGTGCCGTATCGGATGGGCGATCGCGTCCAAATTGGCGAGCATTACGGCCCCGTCGTCAGCTACGGACTCCGGGGAATTCGCCTGCGTACTCCCACTGATAACATCGTCACCATTCCCCACAACAAAATCTGGACAGACCCCATATCAAATGCTAACGACGGGGCCCTAGAAGCTCAGGTAGTCACGGACTTTTACCTGGCCCATAATGTGGATATTGATCGGGTCATGAAAATCTTATATCAAGCTGCCTACACCAGTCAATACACCCAATTAAAACTGCCCATTATGGTGATGATAGACGAAAACCCCTGGGCCACCCATTTCATGCTCAAATGCTATCCAATAGACGCTCGGGATGAATTTATCTACAAAACCGACTTGCTGAAACGTTCTAAGGAAACTTTCCGCAAATATGGTATTGCTTATCCCTCAGTTCCCGCTGGTTTTGAAGAAGGTTAAAATCATCCCGATTTGGGAAATTTATCGGCAAAGGAAGTGAGAGTCTTTACCCGGTCATCAAAGCATTTTTACTCTCAACGGGATGCTCCCCAAATTAGCGCGATCGTCTTCGTACAAATCTAATCCCATTTTAAAAAAATCGTGCTAGAGAGGCTTCTTCCTCCCCCATTAAAAAGGGGAATTGGGGGATCGCTTCTCTAGCATCCAAGAGAGAAAAATGGGATAATATTACGTCCGATGGTAAAAGCTGAAAAACTTGTCCCCCCTCTTCTCCCCCTTCCCTTGTAGTTAATCTTCTAGCTTTGTTGGGTTTCGTTCCTCAACCCAACCTACAAAGAATGCTAACAATTTTAGATAAAAATTACAGTTTTGCTTGAATTGTTTGCAGTCTTTGCTGCGATTTTTGTAACTTTATTTTAATTTCATAAATATGCTTTTCTTGAAGCAAAAATGGATGAGTATCTCCGATGTCAATCGGAGGAATAGGTAACTGGGCGATCGCGTTATACGGACAAGGGATAAATTCTTCAATTAAAGCATCTAGATCCTGGAAGATGGCATCCCGAAGTTTAACTCGGAGAAATTCGTGTTCCATATCGACTTCATTGCTGGCAGTCCGAAATCGTGCGAATCGGTTGACCGCTGCTTGATGATAGACTAAATTCCCATAGACTCCTCCCATTAAATCGTGGTATTTTTTAACATTGCTTCGCTGCAAACCCACAATCTTTGCCCCGCGTTCTAGCCAATCTAACGTAGCGATATAATTGAATTCAGCCCCAGCGATAGCCATCTCTTCATAAAACCAAACTCCCATTTTTAAAAAATCAGCCTTTCGCATACACAAGCAACAGACGTGAGCAAATGGCTTCAATCTGGGAGCCTTTTCGTCCCGACAAACACAGACAACCGGAGCTCCATCGTTCAACAAATTTATAAAAATATCAAGCCAATTATCTCGAATGGGAAAAGCATCGGTATCGAGCAGAATAAAATACTCAATGTTATCCCTCAACCGAGAGATGGTAAAATTTAATGCCGTCGGTAAATTTTTAGTCGATCCGTCGTCAAATTCTTCTAAAGACTGCGGATAAATATCTACTATATTGGGATAATTTGCCATAATTTGACGATGAGATTCCAGACGAGCATCGTCATAAATATAAACTTCATAACTTTCTGAATTGGAATGTCTTTGAACTTGACGCAAGCAAATATCGATCCAAGGATACTGAATGACATCCAAACGACATTTTTCTGCGGGATAATCTGGTAAATCTTTTCTGGGAAATCCATTAACGATGATAATGGATATTTTCTTCATGGTAATATGGATTTTGCATAATCAGGACTTACGCACCGACTTCACCGGTAGGGTGGGCAAGATTTTGCACACCCTACTGCCCCTAAAATGGGATACTACCATAAAAGGAGGTTGATTTGGCAAAAACTGCGATTTTGATTGTAAATGCCAGGAAACCCGGTCATCCGGATACCTATTATCCCTGGCTCGATCTGTGCTTGCGGCAGATCGAGCGGCATGATCGCTCGTCTGACTATCAAATCTATATTGCTAATGGCGAGATCGAAGCGGAGGACATTTCGGTCGTTGCTACCTATCCAAAAGTTAAAGTATTTGCGTATCGGACAGAGAAAACGGGAGCCGCACAACACTCGGCGGGTTTGGACTTTCTCATCGAGCAGTTAGATGAGGATATTGAGTATTTTATTACCCTAGATTCGGATGCCTTTCCCATTCGCGATCGCTGGATAGAAACATTGATAAATTTTATCGAAACCGCAGCCACTGTTGTTGGGGTGTATCGCGATGAATTTGTCCGCGAACTCGAACCCTTCGTTCACATTAGCTGCCTGTGCATGAGAAAGCAAGATTATTATCGCCTTGGCATCCGGTTTACAGACTGCCACAAGCCAGAGCAAGATTTTAGCCATTTTGCTACTGGTGAATGGTTAAAACGCCATGCGTCTTTGGTTGGTTTGCGACGCAGTAATGTCAAGAATCGGCATTTTTTGCTCGGCGGAGTGTATGGCAATTTAATTTACCATCATGGTGCAGGTAGTCGAAATCCTATTTTCCGAACATCTCTCGATTTAGCACATAACGAAGAAATCTGGAGTGATTTGCGGGAGGATATTTTCAGTAATTTGGATGAAGTAATTACAGAATTCCTAGGCTGAAAATATGATGCAATTGCAACTTTACCGATTCCCACTGTGAGGGTAAAGCAGCGAAATATGAATTTATCTCTAATCAATCGCGATTGGCAAAAATACACCAAATCTCTGGAACTTTCCCGAGAGCAAAATACAGAGATAACTCTGGGAAAAAGTGTCTTTATTTTGGGAATGCACAGGAGTGGCACATCTTGCTTAACGGGAATGCTTCAGCAGTATGGGTTGTATTTAGGGGAGGTTTCTGAAAGTGCTAGATCCAATCAAAAAGGAAATCGAGAAAGTGCCGTTGTCATGCAAATTAACAACGAGCTGCTATTGGCAAACGGCGGCTATTGGTACGAGCCAGAAGAGGTGCAGTCTATTCCGCTTCCTCTGAAGCAGCGGATCGAGGAATTTAAGCAAAACCTCGGCCAACTAGACAAACTTTGGGGAATAAAAGACCCGCGAATGCTATTTTGTCTGTCTGCTTGGTTTGAGCCAGACACGCTTTTGGTGGGAACGTTTCGAGATCCCTACGATGTGGTTTCTTCTCTAGAAAATAGACAACAAATTGTCGATCGCTCAATCGATTGGCAGGAGTTATGGTTTCGCTATAATTGCCAGTTGATTTCCCTGTACCGTCTCTGTCCGTTTCCAATTATTAATTTTGATTGGGAGCCAAATCGCTACCGTGTGGCGGTACAAAATCTGGGGCGATCGCTGTCTCTCAATGTCGAACGAGAAGATTTTTTTGCGGCAGATCTGCGCCATCATCGTTGCGGGGAAGAAATCCAAGACCCGAGGGTGAGAAAGCTCTACTCAGAATTGGTTGAGATTGCCAACTGCGAAGAAAAAAAGCTCAAGAAACTCGAAATATCGCCGATTAAAGTCCAACTCATTCGCGCCGAGTTGGAGCGTTCTCAAACCCGCTTGTCTCAACTTGAACTTCAGTTAGAACGCTTTAGTCAAACAACGATTGCTTTACTCAGAGATAGGGTATCTTAATTACCTTCTTAGTTAAAGGGTGTCTAATTGAGAATAGCCTTAATTTTTTCCAGTTTGTTTTTTGATTCAAACAAATCAATTTTAATTTTCAATAATCGTTTCCTTTGATACAAATTTATGGGAGTTTTTGGTAAAATTTTCAAGAGGGGAATTGGCAAATTATAAATGCCATTATAGGGATTGCTTGCGATGTCTCCTATTAAAACATTTAAGTCCTGAAAAGCTCGGTCTCGGAGTTGAACTCTCAGGTGTTCGTGTTCGAGATAGATCTCATTTTTAGAATTGCGAAGTCGAGCCTATCAACTTCCGGCTCGCTGATGATAAATGAGGTTTCCATCCACGGAAATAAAATTGCGTCTTGCCGAGCTTCTTCAAGAGAATAAATAGGTCTATGGCTCCGATCGAATCCATTAACGATGAGTATAGCGACTTGATTCACATAATTTCTATTTGAGAAGTAATGAACCGTGGCGCTTGCGATGCCACTGCCAAGGGTGAGAGATCGCCTCTTTCAAGTCAGGATACTGAGGTTGCCATCCCAGCACTCCCTTGGCTTTTTCGGCATTGCCAATCAGAATTGGCGGATCGTGAGTCCGGCGATCGCCCTTGATCGCCTTTATATCACACTGCGTCACCTCACAGGCGATTTCAATAACTTGCCGCACCGGAAACCCCTTACCAGTGCTTAAATTAAATGCAGCCGTCTCGCCACCTTGCCATAAGTATTTTCACCCTAAGACCTGTGCTGTAGCGATGTCGCTGACCAGGATTTTGCACCGACTCGCTGATGTGAGTGCAGGCGGCAAAGTGCATGACAGCAGCAATGTTATAGGTGGCGAAAAGGCGATCGCATCGGGGGCGATCGCCGATATCTCCCACTACCAAGTCCACTTTGAGGACTTCTTCAACCAAGTCTCGATGTCCGCAGACCCGGTTATCCAGAACTACAACATTGTAATTGTGGCGTTGCAATGCTATAACTACATGGGAACCGATATATCCGGCTCCTCCAGTGACTAAAATTGTGGGTTTTTCGGGCAATTCTTTTCTATTTTGAGAGTTACACTACGATTATAGTACAACTGTTCCGACATTAGTCAAAATGCTTAATCGACAAATTTTAGGGAGTAGAAGACTCGCGAATGCTGCTTTGATTCAATAACAACCGCTCAAAATAATCTAAAAATGACTTATGAATCAAGCCCAAGCCGAAACCAAACTATACAGCTTTGATGAATTTATAAGCGGGTATCCCGAAAACTCGGAAGTCCGGTACGAACTGCACGATGGAGTCATTATCGAAATGCCCAAGCCCAAGGGAAAACATTCAAATCTGGCAGGTTCCCTGATCGAGCAACTATTGATAACTATCAGACAGATAGGCAAAGGTGGCATTTGGACTATTCCTAGGGAATCAATTGTCAAACCCCAACGCGAAAGTGCTGGTTACGAGCCAGACATCATCGTTTTGAACAAAGAAGTTCTTGGGGCGGAAACCCGCTGGGAAAACGAATCGATTATCCAAAATCCTGAATCTGTTAAATTAATTGTTGAAGTGGTTTCAACTAATTGGCGGGACGATTACTACAATAAACTTCGAGATTATGAAGAAATGGGCATTGAAGAATATTGGATTATCGATTACGCAGCATTGGGGGCGAGAAAGTTTATTGGCGACCCCAAGCAACCCACAATTTTTGTTTGTAATTGGGTTGAGGGAGAATACCAGATGAATCCCTTTACGGAAAATACTCCCATTGTTTCCCCGACCTTTCCCCAGTTTAACTTATCCGCACAGCAGATTTTCGCGCTGGCTTTGTAGGAAAACTGGGTTGAATAATTATAAGGCGTTAGGGGTCGGATTTGCCTAAAAACGGGGTATCTTGAACGCGCTTGGGTGAAGGAAAAGAGCGGACAAAAATCGGATTGAATCAAGAGGAACAGATGTCAAAAATGGCTGAAAATCCACAAATCAGCGTAATTATTCCAGCTTATAACGGTTCGCTCTATATTCGTCCGGCGATCGCCAGCGTGTTGCATCAGACTTATCGCGACTGGGAACTTATTGTAGTCGATGATGGTTCCACCGACAACACTCGCCAAATCGTACAACAATATGAAGATAAATTGCGGTATCTGTATCAAGAAAATCAAGGAGTCGCGGCGGCTCGGAATCGCGGTATTCTTGAAGCTAAAGGCGAGTTGATTGCTTTTTTGGATCAAGATGACTTTTTTTGCCTGACAAGTTGGCGCTACAGGTGGCTTGGTTTCAAAAACACCCCTGTCTCGGAATTGTCCATAGTGTTTGGCGGATTGTCAATCAACAAGGTGAAGCCATTTCCGATATACAATCGTGGCAGGGCATACCCGAATTAGACTTACCTGCGTGGATTCTTTGGAAACCCGTTTTTCTGGGAGCAATGATGTTTCGTCGAGAGTGGTTGGAGTTTGCTGGAGGCTTTAATTGCCGCTATCATCAGGCTCCCGACGTAGATTTGGTGTTGCGGTTGGCACTGATGGGGTGCGAAGCCACTTGGGTACGACAAACCACAGTATGCTATCGTCAGCATGAGGCTAATGCTTCGCACAATACACCGTTACAAACTTCTGAATGTCAGGTAGTATTGGAGCGGGTATTCGCTCGCCCTAATTTACCCGATCAAATTCGCCAATTAGAGCGTCAGGCTCGTTATACTAACTTAGTTTGGAGTGCGTGGCGGTTGTATTTTACTGGTCATCTGGCTGAAATGGCTAGTTATCTAGAAAAATCTTTATCTGCTACTCCTGACTGTCCTACAGAAACTGTGTTAGGTTGGATAAATTATTTCCAAAAATATTCTCAGGAATATGGAGATGAATTCGATGCCCGATCCCTCAGCAACTCTCACGAGTGGCAACAGTTGACAGCTACTTTATTTTAAGTTAATTTCATAGTTAACTAATATGGAAAAAAGCCAAGTAGAAATTTCAAAAGTGTTAATTATTGCTAGTATGCATCGCTCCGGCAGTTCTTTAACCGCTTCTTTGCTACAGAGTGCGGGGCTGCATATCGGACGGCGGTTGATGCAGCCCAATGAAGGAAATATTAAAGGATATTTTGAAAATAATGAGTTTTATGATTTCCATAAAACGGTTTTGAAGTCCCAAGGAATCCATGAAGATGGATGGACATTACAGGAAAAGATTGATGTAGAAGACCGCTTTGTAGAACAAGCTAAGGAACTTATTAGCGGAAACTCGGTTAGCGCAATTTGGGGGTGGAAGGAGCCACGAACGACTCTGTTTTTATATTTTTGGGGTGAGCTGCTTCCCGATGCTAACTTTTTGCTGATTTATCGCGCTCCTTGGGAAGTCGTCGATTCACTGTATCGCCAGAATTATTATGCGATTTTTCAAAGTCAGCCAGAGTTGGCGGTAAAGATTTGGCTGCACTACAACCGAAAAATTATCAATTTTTATAATAAATTTTCTCAACGGTGTATTTTAGCGAATCTGGAGACGATTGTTAAAAATACAGCTATATATACTCAAGCCATTAATCAAAAGTTTCAGAGCGAGTTAGGGTTGCCTGCATCAAATATCTATGATGCAGCCTTATTGCAGACTCAAGCGGTGGATAGTCATTGGGCGAGTTTGATTAACCATTATTTTCCAGAAGCGATCGCCCTCTATCGCGAACTGGATGCTAGAGGGTGGCAACCTGATGAAACTGTGGATTTTGCTTGGCTGGAACAGCTAAAATCTTCTCCGTATAGAGTTTGGGCGTTTCAAGATTGGGTAGAAGTCCGAAATTTAGAAAAATACAGAAACACTTTACAATCTGAACTCCAGCAAAATCAGTCACAATTGCAACAGCAGGGGGAGCAATTCCAGCAGTCTCAATCTCAACTGGAGAGCAGAACCGAGGAGTTAGGACAAACTCAGTCGCAATGGCATCAGACTCAAGATGAATTAGAAGACACGAAGACTCAACTGCATCAAGTTCGGGAGGAGTTAGGACAAAC
>NZ_JAFLQW010000065.1 GCF_017313335.1 Phormidium pseudopriestleyi FRX01
GCAAATCTCACGTTACCGCGAGTGCCTCCCCCCACGCTGGTAGCCGGTACTGGGTCGCCAGGGGGCTGAAATTGCAGGCTAATCAAGGCCGGGACTTTGACCGATTCCGCTTGAACAGGCTGGGCCAAAGCAGATAGGGCCAATACCCCGGCTAGGGTTGCAAACATGAAGGCTGGAATAACAATGCGTGGTGTGTGATTCATGGGGACACCTTATGATTTTGGGGAAAACATAGAACAGTAGAAACCCGTTTCATAACCAATTTCCGACTAAAATAAACGCCGACCAATAATAGGGATGTTTGTGCAATGGGTCATTTAATAGGGCCAATTGAGCTTGGCGCAACGCCTCAGTTTTCGTCATTCCTGCCTCGGATCGGGTTAATTGGCGATAAAACTCGCTCATTAAATCAGCGGTGGATTGGTCGTGAACGGACCAGAGACTAGCCAGGGTGCTGCGGGCTCCAGAACGGAGTGCAAATCCGGCTAAACCGAGTGTAGCACGTTTGTCTCCAGTTGCGGTTTGACAAGCACTCATTACTAATAGTTCAATGGGTTTGAGAATCCCTAAGCGTTGCTTATTGAAAAACTTATCGAAATCTTTAATAACAATTCGCCCATCCCAGGTTAATAGAAAAGTTTCCTCGGGATTAGAACTAAATTGTCCGTGGGTGGCTAAGTGAATAATCGGGTAAGATTTGCGATTGAGTTGGGCTTCAAATTGGGCGAGGGTAAATTGGCGATCGAGCAATGTATCCCCTGGCACTGCCTGGGTAATTTGTTGGAACTCTTCGGCGACTCCGGGGAGGGGGGAAAATCCTTGTCGCCCTTCGGTTAACCCGGCGGTGAGGGCGGTGAGTTTTTCCTGGGTGAGTCCTTGGGGAAACAGTTGTAACCCGGGACTCAGGGCGGTATTATAGGTTTCAATCAAATAGCGACTGCCGTCATACAGCGCCGCGAGGGGAATGGAGGCGAAACCGCCATCGGGAATAAAAACGAGGGTGGTAATCTCACTTTTAGCTAAATCCGCTTCTATGGGTCGAATCAGCCAGTCATAGACTTGGGTGGAAAGGCGCAAGCGTTCTGGGGAGGAATAGCCGGGGTGCATGGCCGATCGCAGTTCTTCGAGAGTGGCTTCGATGCGACTGCTACTCAGGGGTGTAGTATAGTGGCGCAAGGGTTGACCCGGCAGGGAGAGAATTACTTCGAGGCGATCGGGTAAGACGATGGGATAAATGGCAGCCGCTTGGGTATCAATTTGCTCTAATTGTACCGGCTGCACATCTAAACAAGCCTCGCGGAAAAAGTTATCTAATTCAGCAATTTGTAAGGCTTCCATGACTTGTCTAGCCTGTTCAATGTCTTCCGGTGTGGCATCGGGTTGGAGGAGTAAACTCACCAGTTCTCGATAGACTGGTTCTACACTTTCTTTGAAATCAAACTGGAGGTCCGGAGAAATGGCTACTAAGTCTCGGCGCAAGTTTTTCAAAGTTTCAAAGGCAATATTATACGCCGTGAGGGCCGGTTGGAGTTGTTGCTGTTGGATGAGAATCTGACCCAATTGCCAAGCAGCCGGGGCAATAATTTCATCGGCTTGGATGGATTGAGCAATTTGGAGGGCTTGTTCTGTGAGGGTTTCGGCCTCTTGCCACTGTTCCGCTTGGCGGTAAAGCTGCCCCAGTTGGGTGAGGGCGTAGGCTTGCGATCGCCCATCTTGCAGTTCCTTGGCGATCGCAATGGCTTCGGCTAACCCTTGAGCAATTTCGGGCAGGTCTTCCCCCATTTTCAGCCAATTGGCGGCAAAATTCACTCGGGCATAAATGGCAGATTGACTGGGGGGAAGGGTGGCAAGGTGAGATTGTAGTTGGGGGCGTAATCTGCGGGCGGCATTCCAGTCACCGAGGGCAACAAATAGGCTAAACTGGTTGAGTTGGGCTTGCGATCGCGTGAGGGTTTCGGTGGCTAATTGTTCCGCTTGTTGATAGTAGGTAATGGCAATCTCATCCTGGTGTAAATACCGTGCGATATTCCCGATATTGAGTAACGTGGCGCTAGTATCCCCGGGGGATTTGAGGCGATCGCTGACTCGCCAACTCTGTTCTAAAACCGCCTGAGATTGTTCTAAATTCCCGATGGTTTGGAGGGCAACCCCCAAACTCCGCAATCCATCAGCTTTCAAGAGGGTATCCGGTTGTCGGTCTAATTCGGGTATCCATTGTTCCAACAAAGTGCGGGCGCGGCGATGCTGGCCCAAGGCTTGCAGGGCTTGGGCTTGGTTGATTTGACTCCCTAACTTGCCGATGTCATCTCCGGCGCGATCGTAAGTGTCAGCAGCTTGTTTCCACGTCTCTAAGGCGGCTTGATTCTGTCCATCGGCAAGTTCGAGAATGCCTCGGGTATTCAGGGTTTGGGCGAGAATCGCTAACCCTCTGGAGGGCAAGGGATTAACCTGTTGCAAGAGTTCCAAGCTATGGGCGATCGCGGTGGCTGCTTGGGGGCGACGGCCTAACTTATGATAAGCTAGGGCGAGATAGGTGAGGGTTTGGGCTTGGTTTAACGGGACGAGGCGATCGCTATAAATGGCTGCTGCTTCTTCCCATAGCTGGGTTGCCTCTAGGAATTGTCCCTGTTGATACTTGGTAGTGCCAAGTTGGACTAATTCGGTGGGGTCGGGGGTTTGGGAGATGGGGGGGATGGCGGTGGCTGGATGGGGATGGATGATAGTGAGAATTGTGAGGAGGGTGAGTAGGAGGAATTGTCGGATTTGACGGGAATTTAGATAGGTGGTGATGGGTTTGAGCATGACTATTGTGCCTCCCGGATGGGCTCGGTGGGTGAGGAAGGACAGGGCGGGAGGCGATCGCCCAGAGTTGCGGGAATAGTCGCAATTAAGGCGATGTTCCCCTCCGGATTTATCCTCCATTCTGTTGCTTCTACTAACGGTGGCAAAGGTTGCGATCGCCCCTGAGTTCCTGTCTCCTCACTCCGAGTCATGTCTGCCGAAAATTGGCGCAAATCCTCCCAGACAGTTTGACCCTGGATTGTCCCCTTGGGGTCTTCCGGTAATCCACCCCGTCCGACAATTGTAAATGAATTTCCCTCTGCTGCCGCACAACCGACGGTAACTTGATTCGCCGGATCCGAAAGTTGTTGGGGTAATTCCACTAATCCCGAACCGGGTTCTACTGCGGGAGTCGATAAGATCACATTGCCGGATACTCCCAATTCAGAACTCGCCGTGATATCACTTTGGAAGGTAGATTGGGTTCTAAATTCTAATCCGAGAATGCCTTCAGCAATCAGTTGAATATTGCCGCCATCCCCTTCAAAAGCATTGGCTGTAATATCACTATTTTCCCGGGGAAATGCCAGGACTACTGGGGCTGAAATATTGATATTTCCCCCATTGCCTCCTGCGCCTGCGGTTCCCGCTGTGGCTGTAATTTGACTGCCTCGACGCATCAGGAGAAGACTGCTTAATTCTAATTGTAAATTTCCCCCTTGAGAGGAGGTAGTTTCTCCCGTAATAAAGGACTGATTATCTAACAGTAAACTTCCCCCTTGAATTTGCACATTTCCGCCGATGCCCTCGGTGGCGCTGCTGGTGGTAATTGTACTATTATCTAAGGCGATCGCATCGCTGACTTGAATCCTGACTTGTCCCCCATCTCCTTGTCCCTCAGTTTTAGCACTGATTTAAGAGCGATCGCTTAAAGAAAGAGTTTGGGCATTAATATTCACCTCTCCTCCATCCCCCACTGCCGTTGATTCAACACTACTGTCAATCGAACCCTCGGATACCACAATCTGTTCCGCCTGAATATTCACACTTCCAGCATTGCCAATGCCTTGAGTAAAACTGGAAATTGCCGCCCCATCATCCATAAAAATCCTGGGAGTAATTAGGGTAATATTCCCCGCATTTCCTCGCCCAGTCCCTCGGATGCGACTCCATATAAACGAACCCCGTTGATTCGGTCCCAATCGGGTTAAAGTCACTCCTTCTCTGGCCTGAATTGTAATCGGTCCCGCATCGCCTTCTCCATAGCTGGTGGAATTAATTCCGCCCCCATCTCCCAGAATCAATTCCCCCGTATTCAACTCAATTCCCGCCGCATTGCCGACGGAGGAAGGAGCCCCTACCAAATTTAAAATCCGACTTTCAATATTATCCAAATTTCCCGTGACTACCAGGCGACTGCGAGCATTAATTATCACTTTCCCCGCATTGCCACTCAGATAAGTGCTATTATTAATAATGCTCCCATTCAGTAAATTAACGCTTTCGGCATCAATTTGAATATCTCCCGTATCCCCTTCTCCAAAATTACTGAGATTAAGAATCCCGTTATTGTTCAGGGTAAAAGATTCAGCAACGGCAAAAATGCTGCCTGCACTGCCACTGCCTCGGGTGATATTGGCAACATTAGCCCGAGTTAGTTCCACTGAATTCGCGACTAAAGTAATATCTCCAGACTGTCCCGTTCCGAAGGTTGTAGAGAGGATTTGTCCCGGGGAACCTCCCCATAAACTCCCAGTATTAATTCGGATATCTCCACTGTTTCCCGCAGTCCGAGTCAGAGAAACAATCCCACTACTGCCGCCATAATTGGGGTTAAAATTACCTAAAGCGACGGTTTCTTGAGGTAACGTCATATTTGTCCCCGGATATTCCAATGAAATGTGCAAGCGATAGGTATCTCCGATATCAATTTCATCCCCTTCTAGGAGTTCCACGGGATTGGGAATTGTATCAAATTCTCCAATCCCAATTACATAAGTTCCGGGATATAAACTATCAATGGAAAGATACGAATCTTGCTCGACGGTACTGCCTAAAGCCCCCTCGTTAATACTAGAGTCATCATTTAGGGCAATAATTTCTCCGGTAGCGCGGTCAAATAGGACCATTTCCGTATCTAAACTGCCGGGAATATCCTGGTATCCATCTCCGCCATCAATATCAAAAATTCCCCTTCCCTGTGTAACAACGGTAAATGAAAAATAGTCAAAACTCTCGGTTGCTGGACCTAAGACTGTATTTCCACTCGGGATTTGTTCCGGAGTCCTTTCCACGGTAACATAAGGAATACCTTGTGGTCCTGATGCCTCGACTTCTGGATTAAAATTGGTGGTAAATTCTAAGTCATCCAGATTAAAAACAGTCATTTCTTGATTGTCAAAGGGAGACTCCAGAAACCCTCTACTATTTCCATCAATGGTTACGCTTTCTGTTGCGGTTACCGTAATGTTTCCAGACGGTCCGGTATGAGTGGCAATGGTAATTATTTGTCCCCCACTTTCTATTGATAACCTATTTAGATTTAAGTTAATATCCCCCCCAGTTTGATGACTCTCTGTGACGGTGGCAATAAAACCGCGATCGCTCAACCGAACCGCCCCCAAAGGATGATTCACATCATTAATCGTAATTCGGCCACTTCCCCCACTATCCCCCCCTTGGGATTGGGAGAGAATTCCACTAAACAACCCATCGGGGCTAAATCCGGAAATCTCTAAAACAGGAGTATTAATTTGAATCTCTCCCGCCGTTCCTACCCCGGAGGTTGCCGTAGTAATTCTCCCCCCATTCATCAGACTCACTGAATTCCCACTTACCTGAATATTCCCCCCAGTTCCTAATGCTCCCGATGGGACTAAATTGCTGATAAAACTCCGCTCATTCAGGCGGATATCTCCCCGAGCATTGACGCGAATATCCCCACTCCTGGAACCAATTTCACCCCCATTCAGAGCCATTCCCGCCTGCAACTGAGAACCCCCGATTAGGGTGATATGATTCCCCTGTACCTGAATACTTCCATTGCTACCCGTAACATCCACGATCGCCCCATTACTCAGGGTAACATCAGCCCCATTGACGGTATTAGAAAACTCGGGAATAGTATTCTCTAGGGCGAGTTCTCCTGAACTTATTCCCGCTAAGGTAATGTTACCGAATGGGGCGAGTAACTGTCCCCCATTCATGACTAAATTCCCGCCGAGAATGGCTAAATTGCGCTGGGGTTCCACTTCTAAGCGGGAACCTTCTAGGGTGATATTTCCAACCGTTGGACCATATTGTAATCCGATGGGAACTGCCAGGGTGAGTAGGGGAGATTCCGTGGGATTTGTAGCACTAAAGAGATGGCGATCGGCAAACTCCATCGCCTCCGCTGTAGATACCACAAACGACCCGCCAATATCCAAAGTAGCATTGGGACCCAAGACAATTCCATTCGGATTGAGTAAAAATAGATTGCTGTTGCCATTGGCCCGAATTAACCCATCAATACTAGAAAGATTACTGCCGGTAATTCGACCAATAATATTGATAATATTCGGAGTATTATTAAAATAGGCTTCCCCACCCGTGGGAACAGAAAACTCCGTAAAACTATGAAATAAATTCCCCCCGGCCTGGGTTCCTCCTTCAATCACTAAACCCGTCCCTTGATTGATGACTTGGGACGGATTGGGTAAAGTGCGATCGGGGACAATTTGCCCTTGCACGGGATTGACCAGTCCCCCGCCAGAAAGGACCAAAAATAGGGCGGTGACCCCGGTCCTGTACCACCGAGGTTTTAAAATTCCTCCTGCTCGTTTTCCCTTTAACATTGTTTTAATAGACCTCATCGGTTAGCTGGAATTTCAAGCCCGATTTTCAGAGATTTTTTGACCGTTATCCTGAGCGATCGCCCAAGACGATAAACCCGGTTGAAGTGAGACCCTCCCCCGAACTCAACGACTTTTACCCTTTCTACTTACTCAACTATTATACAGCAACCGCACCCTCCGAGGACTTACGCATTACCTCTAAATCTGTAGGGGCAATTCCCTTGGATGCCCCTGCATTTTTCAGGGTGGATTCTCCAACTATGCGTCAGTCCTGGCAAAATAGCTTACCAGCAAACGTCATCAAAAATTGTCAGGGGGTTGTTGTATCTTAGGGGATTTTGACTCGGATGGAGGGGTTCCCAGAATTCATCCCCAGTCTCACCTCCAATAAACTGAGCGCCCAGTACCAAGCAGGGAATTCTCGGGTCCCCACATCGCCGATCGCCTCAGTTTATGGCTACCCCAAGTAGAACTGATGGACTTGAACAACAAAAAGGTTGTGAAACCTGTAAACCAGAGGGTAAATTTGTGAAATAATTGTAAAAATGCAAGAATTACAGTTTCATAGAGGTTAAAAAATAGGCATGACGACAAAGACTCCATCTGCACCGGCAAAGACACCAGCATTTTGTGAGGGCATTCAATATTTTGGCGAACAATGGCCGGATTTTGACCGTTACGGCAAAGAGCCCGCGATCGCCACGGGGAAAACCGCGATCGCCTCACCCCCGGACCATTCCGCCGCCTACCAGACCCTCCTCGCTGCCGATGCCCTGCGCTACCTGATCCTGCAAGTCACCGCCTCTAAAGCCTCCGGACACCCCGGCGGATTTGCCAGCGTTGCCGACGGAATCGCCGCCCTAGTAATGCTCGGTCATAAAAACATTATCACCGAAGTCGGACACCATGCCCCCGGCTTTTACAGTAATATGTTCCTCGATCGCTCCCTAGAGCAAATGGGCATTCATACCGTCCAACAAATGCGCGATCGCTTCCGGGAGCACAAAGGACTCCTCGGACACCTCTCCGGACAAATTCCCGGACTCCTCAACCCCGCAGGACCCCTGGGACAAGGGCAGCATTTCGCGATGGCAGGCGCACTTTTGCATCGGGATATCCTCTTCCCCGTCACCATCGGCGATGGCGGCATCGGCGAACCCTACGTCATGAGTAGCATGGCGCATTTCCACACCGCCTATCCCGAAGTTACCAACTTCCTCCCCATCCTGGTTTGGAACGGGTATTCCCAGGAACATCACAGCATGGTGTCCACCAAACCCAACTCAGAGATGATTGAATACTGGCAAGGCAACGGTTTCCAGGAAATCATCCTCGTCAACGCCAAAGACTATGACGATGCCAACCAACCGGGTGAATATGTCGATAGCACTGCCTTTTCGTTCGAGAAACGGTTAGAATTTGCCCAAGCGGTGATTGAAGCGACGGACAAAGCGGCCAAATCCGCCCTCTTCGGCAAACTCACCGTCTTAATCATCAAACAACTCAAAGGGTCTGGAGTCCATGCCCTTGGGGCCAAATCCCATAACCTGTATGGACATCACACCCTGGATAACGAAGAAATCATCAGCGCCCTCAAAACTCGTGCACTGAGTCCCGAAGCTTGGCAACTGGTTCGGACCAATTTTGAACGGGCTGCTGGGGGACCTGCCGCTACTATTGTCAAAACCGAATTTGAGTTAGCTTTGCCGGAGTTAGGCAAACTCCCCCTCAAGCAATATGCGATCGGTGAGAAACAAATTGCCACCACCGCAATGGGAGAACTCGTCGCCTACGTCGGCAAAAAAGACCCCAAATTTGTGGTCACCAACGCTGATGGTAACGCCGCTTCCGGCATCAACAACATCAACGTTGCCCTAAAAATTATTCACCCTACCGCCGACGACACCTATTTTCAAGGACCCAAAGGCCAAGTTTATGAACCCTTAAGCGAAGATGCCTGCGCCGGATTAGCGGCAGCTTTAGCCTTATTTGGGGCGCGGACCCTCTGGTGTTCCTACGAATCTTTTGCCATTAACGGTGTCCCCGTCTGGCAAACCGTCACCCAAGCGATGGCGGAATTACGCCGTCCGACACCGAGTACGGTAACTTTATATACCGCAGGGGCGTTAGAACAAGGGCGCAATGGTTGGACTCACCAACGTCCAGAAATTGAAAACTACTTTGCCGCAATGATGCGAAATGGCAATGTTTTCCCTTTGTTCCCCCCGGATTCCAACAGCATCCAAGTCTGTTATGATTGGGCGCTGAGTACCCAGAATAAAGGGATTGTGATTACGGCGAGTAAAACTCCGTTACCGATTCGCACCACGTTTGAGCAGACTCAACAAGCCTTACAAGATGGGGCAGTCGTCCTCCAAGAGATTCCCGGAGATAAAACCGTTGTCTTTGCGGTGATTGGGGACATGACTTTGATTCCCGTGTATGACGCAGCGGAGCAATTAAAAGCTCAAGGGATTGGGTCGAAGATTGTATCTATTGTGAGTCCACGCCGGTTGTATCGTCCCCATGATGTCGCCTGGAATACCTGTTCCCAAGCCGATGGCGGATTTTTGGATGATGCTGGGTTTGAGAAGTTCTTTGGCGGCGATGCCTTAATTGGGGTAACCGGGGGTGCCTCGGGTATGCTGGAACCAATTATGTTACGCAGTACCGCCAAGCGGGATGTTTTTGCCTGGAAGCGGGGAGAGACGACCGCAAGTGCGACGCAAATCATGGAGTTTAATGGGTTAACTCCGGAGGCGTTAGCGAAGCGTGGGACTGAGTTAGTCGGTTAAGGGTGATTAGGCCCC
>NZ_JAFLQW010000185.1 GCF_017313335.1 Phormidium pseudopriestleyi FRX01
GATCAACCTCGGGTCTTGCTTGACCCCAACAAGCTCTCTGAAGATGGTACCATCGCCCTAGCGGGTATTGCCATTAGCGAAAATGCTCAATTCATGGCTTATGGTCTCTCTTCCTCCGGTTCCGATTGGCAAGAATGGAAAGTTCGCGACATTGAAACTGGCGAGGATTTATCCGACCATCTGCAATGGATTAAATTCTCCGGTGCTTCTTGGACCCACGACCATCAAGGGTTTTTCTACAGTCGCTACGATGAACCGAATACCAAAGGCCAATATGAAGATGTTAACTATTATCAAAAACTCTTCTACCATCGCCTCGGCACTCCCCAATCTGATGATATTTTAATCTATGATCGTCCGGATGAAAAAGAGTTGGGATTTAGCGGGGGCGTCAGTGAAGATGGCACGATTCTAATTATCTCCGTGTGGCGCGGTACTGACCCAAAAAACTTGGTATTTTACAAAGATTTAACCAATCCTAATGCTCCCGTTATTGAATTAATTACCGAGTTTGAAGCCCAGTATGGGTTTATCGATAAAGAAGGGGATTTGTTTTGGTTTCAAACGGACTTAAATGCACCCCGAGGACGGCTGATTTCTCTGAATATCCTCACGGGCGATCGCAACGAACTTATTCCCGAAGCGCCAGAAACCTTAGAAAGTATCGGCCTTTTAAATAATCAGTTCGTTGCTGATTATTTAAAAGATGCTCGCAGTCAAATTAAACTGTTTAACCTGGATGGTTCCTTCATCCGCGAAGTCGAATTACCCGGAATAGGTTCTGCCGGTGGATTTAATGGCAAACGCCACGATACCGAAACCTTTTATAGTTTCACCAGCTTTACCACCCCACCCACCATTTATCGTTACGATATGGTGACGGGTACGAGTACCATTTATCGGCATCCCCAGGTAGACTTCAACCCGGATGACTATACAACGGAGCAAATCTTTTATACCAGTAAAGATGGCACCCAAATCCCGATGTTCATCATCCATAAACAGGGAATCCAACGGGATGGGAATAATCCGACCTATTTGTATGGATATGGGGGATTTAATATTTCCCTCACCCCAAGTTTTTCCGTCTCCCAAGTTGTCTGGATGGAACTAGGCGGCATCATTGCCATTCCCAATCTGCGCGGTGGGGGAGAATATGGAGAAGATTGGCATCAAGCGGGGACGAAGTTAAATAAACAGAATGTGTTCGATGATTTTATTGCCGCTGCCGAGTGGTTAATCGAACATGACTATACGCGACCTCAGAAACTGGCGATCGCCGGTGGAAGTAATGGCGGATTATTAGTCGGGGCCTGTATGACACAACGCCCAGACCTGTTCGCTGCCGCCCTCCCCGCCGTCGGTGTCCTGGATATGTTACGCTTCCATAAGTTTACCATCGGCTGGGCCTGGTGTTCCGATTACGGTTCCCCGGATAATCCCGATGAATTCAAAGCCTTATATGCTTACTCTCCCTTACATAACCTCAAACCCAGTACCGCCTATCCAGCCACATTAATTACGACGGGGGACCACGACGATCGCGTTGTTCCCGCACATAGTTTCAAATTTGCCGCCGCCTTACAAGCAGCACATACCTCGACGGCACCTGTGATGATTCGCATCGAAACCAAAGCGGGACATGGTGCCGGAAAACCCACGGCTAAAATCATCGAAGAAGCTGCCGATAAGTGGGCATTTCTAGTCAGAACCCTAGAGATGGACATCCCAGTTAAGTAGTAACAACTTCAGTCGTTACTAAGAACTTGGAGAACGCCTGAAGGCGTTACTACGAACTTGGAGAACGACTGAAGTTGTTACTACAAACTTGGACGGTTAAAAGTCGTTGTTTAACTGGTTAATCCCCCGTTCATAGATGGACCGGGCGAAGTCGGTCCACATTCCTTGTCCCCAGTAGCGAAAACAACTGGTTTGGGTTAACAAATTGTTGAGTAAGGCTTGACGATAGCGCGGTTCTTGGGTAAAGTTTTCATCACCCATGAGTGGGTCAATTTTTTGATGAAATAGGGCGCTGAGTGAATTCATCGGTCCGACTACATTTTCATAGCCTTGTACCCAATTGAGGTTATTGGTCCAGGAGGAACCATCTACATGGAATTGATGGTCTTCTTGCGTTAAATGAGCGATCGCCTCGGCCATTTTTTCGGGGGTGACATTCTCTGGATCAAGCCGTTGCCAGATTTTATGTTGCTGCACCGCTTGACAAGGGGAATAATCTTTCGGAGAACAGCCTGCTGCTTCAATCAGTTCTAAATATTCAGTCCCATTGAGGGCGACGGTTCCAGATTTACCGCCATTATTTTGGGCAATTTCATAAGTGGTGCGTTTGAACCCATCGGGAAATTCATTCATCATCACGCCTCCATTTTCACCGTCGCCAATTTGGGTAACAATAGGGGGAACAGTTACGGAACCAATTTGCTGTTTAGACAGGGTTTTTGCTTCATAATAGGGCTGCATTTGAGCCACTAATTTAGTATCAGACCCTTGGGTTTTAATTAAGGCGGTGATACTGGTGGTTTCCCCGTGGGAATTTCGGGCAATTAGGCGGTGGGGAAGATGTTTGTATCCGAGACTATGACCCTCTAAGGTTTCGACGGAATGTTCCTGAACCATAATCCAGCGATAGCCACTTTCTTTGAGGGCTTTGATAAACTCAAAGAGGGTATCAGGATGGTTGGGAAGGTGCATTTCTGGGGGTGAAAATCCTTTGACTCGGGCGAGGGCTTCCCAGCCAAAAATTGAGGCAAAATAATGTTGCCATGCTTGAATATGCAGTTTGAGGTCCGGCAGGGGAGTGGAGGGAACGACGGCATGACTCCACATGGTTCCTAACCATTCGACATGGAGATAATATTGGGGGTCGCAGGTGATCCGTTTGAGGTTATCGATGACATCATGCCGTCCCATTTGTCGCAATCCCCACAATAAATTGCCGGAGTAATCTAACATGACCCGGGGATTACAGCCGTTGGCGACGAGTTCGGGAATAAGTTCTCCCATGCGACTATAGCACCAGGAGAAGGGTCCGGCATTGTGATTATCGCCTTGGCCGGTATGTTCAAACATATATTGCAAGTGGCCGATATATTCACCGTTGGGTCCTGCCGGGATGGTGGGTTGGTGCATATGCAAGGCGATCGCAAATGCAGCACTAATCTCTTCTAATCGAATATTTGTAATAGGCAAGAATACAGGTTTATTCTGTTGGACGACGGAACGAACTGTTTTTTCCCACCCGCAAATATTGGGTAATCCTTGGGCAAATTCATCTAATTTGGGGAGTTCTGTGGGTGTGGGAGCGATGGAAACCATAATTTTAATTGCTGCTTTAACGTGCTATTTTTAGTTTACCGTTGATTGAGTATTTTGCAACCGACAGGTTTTGAATTCTATCAAAATTATGTTTCCGAGTTTTTTGCCTTCTGATGTTGAGTTTTTGACGGAATCCACTTCGATCTCCCTGGCACAACGAATTGAATGTCAGGACATCCTGACTTCCTTGGGCGATCGCCCGATTCCGACAAGTTTCGTTCGGCAAGGTCGGGGGGGACCGCCGATTTTGTTGCTACATGGTTTTGATAGTTCTGTGTTTGAGTTTCGCCGTTTGCTGCCGTTGCTGGCAGTGCATCACGAAACTTGGGCGATGGATTTATTGGGATTTGGATTTACCCATCGCTTGCCGGAAATTCCGATTACACCCCCAGGGATTAAAACCCATTTATATGAGTTTTGGAGGCAGTTAATTGAACAGCCGATGATTTTAGTTGGGGTATCAATGGGGGGTGCAACGGCTATCGATTTTACTCTATCTTACCCGAATGCGGTGCAGAAATTGGTGTTAATTGATAGTGCTGGGTTTGCCAAGGGTCCGGCGATGGGGAAGATGATGTTTCCCCCCCTAGGGTATTTGGCTACGCAATTTTTAAGAAATCCTCGGATTCGACAACAAATTAGTCTGAAAGCGTATTGCGATCGCGCGTTAGCAACGGCTGATGCCTCAGCTTGTGCCAGTCTCCATTTGCAAATGCCGGGGTGGGATCGAGGCACGATTGCCTTTACCAAAAGCGGAGGCTACAACTTTTTAGCTGATAAAATTGAGCAGGTAGACAAACCGACTCTAATTTTATGGGGAGAAAATGACCAAATTTTAGGAACAGCAGATGCTTACAAGTTCAAGGAGGCGATCGCCTCAAGTCAGCTAATCTGGATTCCCAACTGTGGTCACGTTCCCCATTTAGAACAACCTCAGATGAGTGCCGATCGCATTCTGGAATGGTCCAAGGTGTGAACTCATCCCCGGCTGTTCCCCAGTTGCCAAAAAAGTTTGGCAACTGGGTCTTTTTCGAGACAGAATATAAAGAGATAGCAAAACCTAAAATTAGGGAATGCAAACAGTACCAACCCTGAAGTCAAAGCCCTTGGCCCTTTGTCCTGAAAGCCAGGGAGCAGGGGACTCCCCCGGATCAGGAGTGCAAAAACCCGGGTGGTTAAGGCCAAATTCAGGATGCGGCAGGGACCGAAACTCGACCCCCGATATTTTTGGGGTCCTCGGTTGGAGGTCCCGAGGAAAGCATCTGCTCATCGGGATACGAGCCGTAAAAACGTTTAGGGGTTTGAGTTTGGGAAGGAAAGAATGCAAAAAAAATTGAGCCAACAACCGGAGGACCGCTTGACAAATTGGGCCGCCCCAACCCCTCGCCCTTTGGAGGGCCGGGAGAGTTTCCAATCCGCTGAGGAAGAACTGCGACAGGCTTATGAGCGATTAACCTTTCATGTGGAAAACTTTCCCCTGGGGGCGATCGAGTGGGATTGTGCGATGGGGGTGAAACGATGGTCTTCCCAAGCGGAACATATTCTAGGCTGGAAGGCGGCAGAGGTGATGGGTATTCCTCGAATAGAGTGGCCTTGTAACTATCCCGAGGACGAACCCCTGGTTACTGAAGCTGTCCGTCGGTTAATCGAGGGAGATGAATCTCACAATTTAGTTCGTCATCGAAATTATACTAAGAATGGGGAGGTGATTTGGTGTGAGTGGCATAATTCGGCTCTGTTAGATCAGGCGGGACAGCCGATTTCGATTTTATCTCTGGTACAAGATATCACCGAGCAGAAACAGGCACAGCAGGAACGGGATCAATTGATTTCTAACATTGATCGGCAAAATCAAAGCCTAGAAGCCTTGGTGCAAGAGCGAACGGCGGAATTAGCCCGGACGGTGGAACGGTTGGAAATCGAAATTGCCCGACGGGAGCAACGCGATCGCCAGTTTTCGTCCATCGGTGCCAACTTACCGGGGGTGATGTATCGGGCGATTCTTCGCACCGATGGCCGAATTACAGTTCCCTTCATCAGCGATGGCATTGAGGAACTCACGGGGATTGACCCAATGGATGCGATGGCGGATTTGTGGGGATTATTTGGCCTGGTCCATCCGCACGATCGCGAGGGGTTTCGTGAGCGCATCGCTTCCCTCGGCAAAATGCAAAAACCCCGAGAACATCAGGAATTTCGGATTATTAGTGCTTCGGGAGAACTGAAGTGGGTGCAGGATAATACCCATTATACTTGGATGGAGAATGGGGATGTGATTGCTGATGGAGTGATGTTGAATATCAGCGATCGCAAACAGGCGGAAGAGGCGATGCGGCAACAGGTGGAACGGGAACGGTTACTCGGGGCGATCGCCCAACGGATTCGCCAATCCTTGGATTTAACGGCGATTTTGAGTACCACCGTTGAGGAAGTGCAGCAAGTGCTCGGGTGCGATCGCGTCTTAGTCTATCGCGTCTGGGCTGATGGGACCGGCAGTGCGATCGCCGAAGCGGTCAAACCCGGTTGGTTGAAGGTGTTAAATCGGGTCTTCCCCGAAGAAGTATTTCCCGCAGAAAATTACCAACGGTATATCGAAGGACGAATTTGTGCCTTAGTTGACCGGGATGCCGGACAGATTTTACCCTGTTTGGTAGAGTTTATGAAAAGCATCGAAGTCCGAGCGAAATTGGTCGTTCCCATCGTCGAAAAAGATACCTTATGGGGATTATTAATCGCCCATCAATGTTCTGGACCCAGGCAGTGGCAAGGCTGGGAAATTGACCTTTTAGCCTCTTTAGCCACTCAACTGGCGATCGCCATTCAGCAGTCGGAACTCTACGAACGTCTACAGGTCGAACTGAGCGATCGCAAAAAAGCCCAACGCCAAATTAAAGCCTCCTTAGAAGAAAAAGAACTCCTCCTCAAGGAAGTTCATCATCGGGTCAAAAATAACTTACAGGTGATTTCCAGTATTTTTTCCCTGCAAAGTTCTTATATTGAAGAAGCGCGAATTTTATCGATTTTACGCGATAGTCAAAACCGCATTGCTTCAATGGCCTTGATTCATGAAAAACTTTACCACTCTGACACTCTGGCCAAAATTGATTTTAATGATTACATTGAAAGTCTGACCAGTAACTTGTTTTCCTGCTATAATATGACTTCACAAAAAGTTAGCTTAAAACTGCACATTGAAAAAGTTTACCTCAATTTAGATACCGCAATTCCTTGCGGATTAGTGCTGAATGAACTGGTATCAAACTCTCTCAAACACGCCTTTCCAGACAACGAATCGGGAACCATCTTTATTGAATTTACAGTGGAAGCTAATCAGCAATTAAATCTGATAGTACGCGATACGGGTCGGGGCTTACCCGACGAATTAGACTTCAAAAAAACTAATTCTTTAGGACTACGCTTAGTCCGTGCTCTGACCCGACAATTGAGGGGAACCCTGGACATTAAAAACAATCAGGGAGCTTGCTTTCAAATTACCTTTCCCTCTCCTCAAGCTCTTTAACGCTGTTCCGGGGACCCGCAAAAGGGTTCAATCTCTAACCCCTTTTTGCTTTAACCCAGACAACTTCAGTTTTATAATTGACACAAAACTTGAGGGACAGGAATTCTGTTTCATCAGACCGATTAAACTTGGGGGAAACTTGCCATGTCACATAAAATTCTGGTTGTAGAAGATGAAGCCATTATTGCCGAAGATATTGCCCTCCGCCTAGAAAAAATGGGATATGAGGTAGTGGATATCGTCGCATCAGGAGAAGAAGCGATCGCCGCTGCTGCGATTCATCAGCCGGATTTGGTGTTGATGGATATCATGCTGCAAGGGCTGATGGATGGGATTATGGCAGCGGATAAAATTCGGGAAACCTTAGAAATTCCCGTGGTTTATTTGACCGCTTATGCTGATGAAAATACCTTAAAACGGGCTAAGGTGACTCAGCCCCTGGGTTACATTCTCAAACCCTTTCGGGAAACTGAACTCTGGGTGACTATCGAAATAGCTTTATCCCGCCATCAGGCAGAATTGGAGGTCAAAAAAGCAGTTTCTACCGCAGAAAATAAGCGTTATAAGGCCGAAGAAGTGAGCGAAATTAAATCTCAATATCTGTCGATGGCCGCTCATGAATTTCGCAATCCCCTGACGACTATTCAATCTTCAGCGGAATTAATTCAGGAGTATGTGAATAATTGGCCCCCGGAAAAAACCCAAAAACATCTTGAACAAATTGTGATGGCAACAGAAAGCCTGAATCATTTACTGGAAGATATTTTAAAATTTGGCAAGGCGGATTTTCAAAAAACCAGTTTAAACCCGGCCCCCTTAAATCTGGCATCATTTTGCGAGAGGATTGTGGAAACCTTTCAATTGAGTGCAGGAGATGAATATCGCTTGATTTTTAGGCAACAAGGAGAATCCCGGACTGCCTACCTCGACCAAAAATTGTTGTGGCATCTGTTCAATAATTTAATTGCCAATGCGATTAAGTATTCTTCGGCAGGAGGGGAGATTGTTATTAGCCTATCTTTTGAGGCAGATGAGGTGGTGTTTCAAATCTGCGATCGCGGAATTGGCATTGACCCCGAAGAAATCAAGACCCTGTTTGTGCCATTTTCTCGCGCTTCTAATGTGGGAACTATCCCGGGAACCGGGTTGGGACTGGCGATCGCCAAACGATCTGTGGATTTGCATCACGGTCAAATTACCGTGGAAAGCCAACTGGGTCAAGGGACAACATTTACCGTTACCCTTCCCCTCAACCCAGTCCCCTAACTGTTACCCTTTCACCCGTTCTCGCAGACCCTGTTCTAATCGGTCCAATAACGTATCCACATCGGCAGATACCGTTTCAAAACATTGGGGAGGGGATGGATCGGTGACAAATTCTATCACCTTCAATTGCCCTTGATTAATCCCTACGAGGAGAACCTCAGTTTCTGGATTAAACCCCTCAACAATTCCCACGACTTCTTGTAAGAAACTCCCCACGGTTTCATTGAGTTTAGCTACTGCCTCTTTTGGGCAGTAAATAAAATGCGGTGTGGGTTTCAAATCGATTCCCATCACACTGCCATTATGTTGATTTTCCAGCCAGAGGCCCCAGGAAAGGGCTGCTAATTCCTGTTGGTGAGCTTTGGCAAAATCTGCTAACTCATGACGCCATCGGTCTTCTTCTTTCTCTGGCTGAAGGTTGCCCGGTAAAAAACCAGTCATTGCTATTTCTCTTGCGTTCCGATTGGATGATTTGATTACTTTAAACCCATTTGTACGCGCCATAACCCTGCATAAATCTCTCCTAGTTCCAGGAGTTCCTCATGAGTGCCGCGTTCTACCAATTCTCCCCGATCCATGACATAAATGCAATCGGCATTTCGGATGGTAGAGAGACGATGAGCGATCGCAATCGTAGTGCGGTTTTGAGTAATCCGTTCCAGCGATCGCCCGATCGCCGCTTCCGTTTCATTATCCACCGCTGATGTCGCTTCATCCAAAATCAAAATCGGCGGATCTTTCAACAATGCCCGGGCGATCGCCAATCGTTGTCGCTGTCCCCCAGAAAGCTTCTGCCCCCTTTCCCCCACAATGGTGTCATACCCTTGAGGCAGTTCCATAATAAAATCATGAGCTTCTGCCAGTTTTGCCGCCTCAATTGCATCCTCATACCTGGCATCAAAACTGCCATAAATGATATTTTCTGCCACCGTCCCATGAAATAAAAACACATCCTGACTCACTAATCCGATTGCCCGTCGCAAATCCTGCAACTGAATATCGCGCAACTCTATCCCATCTAAAGTAATACTTCCCGACTGGATTTCATACAGTCGCAGCAACAGCTTCACTACCGTACTTTTCCCCGAACCTGTCGCCCCAACTAAGGCAATAGTTTTTCCCGCAGGAATCTCTAGGGATAACTGATTAATCACCGGATTGCGATCAAAATAGGCAAAGGTAACATCCCGCCATTGAATTTCGCCGCGTACTGTCTGAATCGGTAACGGTTTATTCCCCGGATGGGTGGCGATCGGTGTATCTAATAAATTCATCACTCGGGCGACAGAAGCCGTTGCCCGTTGATACAAATCTAACGTTTGACCCAACCGCGTTAACGGCCATAATAACCGCTGAGTTAAAAAGATTAAAACGCTGTAAGTCCCCACCGCTAAATTCCCTTCTACCGCAGCTAAACCGCCGAACAATAATGTCGCGGTAAAAGCCACCAAAATGATGATTCTAATTAAGGGAATAAAAGCGGCAGACAGGATAATTGCTCGTCGATTGCTTTGACGATAATTTTCACTCAACCGTCCGATGCGTTTGCTCTCATAAACCTCAGCAGTATAGCTTTTAATCGTGGTAATTCCACTTAAATTATTGCTGAGTTGGCTATTGAGCAAGCTGACATTTTCTCGAACATCGGCATAGCGAGGGGTCAGCAATTTCTGAAAGGCGATCGAACCCCAGATAATAAAAGGCATGGGCAATAGTGCCATCCATGCCACGGTTGGCGCTAACACAAAAAAGACTGTTCCAATGATAATCACCGTCGTGATCACCTGGAGAATTTCATTCGCACCAACATCCAAAAAGCGCTCTAATTGGTTAATATCATCGTTTAAGATAGACATAAACCCGCCTGTGGACCGCTCCTCAAAATAGGCCAAGTCTAGGTCTTGTAAGTGGCGATAAACATCCAGGCGTAAATCATGTTGTAGGGTTTGGGCTAGATTGCGCCAGAGGCGATCGTAAGCATACTGAAAGACCGATTCCATCACCCAGAGAATAAAGGTCAGGCCACTGATAATCAGCAATTGTCCGAAGACATCAGTCACCCCAAATCGGGCAATGAAAGAGTTTTCTTCATTAACAACCACATCCACTGCAGCCCCAATCAGGGCCGGAGGTGCCAAGTCAAACAGTTTATTGAGAATAGAACAGGCGATCGCCTGCCAGATTTGAACTCGATATTGATGTCCATATTCCAGCAGACGCCCCAAGGGATGCCCTGAATGCTTACGGGTCATAGTGCGATTGACTGACACGGAATTTATCAGTATAGGGGTTAAAGATCTAGCCCTGTCAAGGTGATAAATTTGATGACCAAAAATCCTTATTTCATGTAGGGGCGCAATGCGCAGGCCCCTACATGGGCCTGCGCATTGCGCCCCTACAAATACACCTTGACAGGGCTAGGGTTAAAGATCTCCCTCTATCATACGCAATCAGCTTGCCTCCCATGAGGATGAGTTGTTTTGCCTTGAACTCCTCGAACGTCGGTACAGTTTTAGCGCCCAGGGACAAGAAACCGGGTTTTTGGCCCTTTCTGGGTTGCGGATTGGCAAAAATTTTGTAAAAAAACCCGGTTGTCTTCCCTTGACTGTACTCCCTCGGCAGAGATTGCCCCAAACCCTAACTCAGGATATTGAGATTAGGGTTCCTCCCAGGTGCGATCGCGCTGCTTATTGAATCTGAGAATCAATCGGCTGGGGCTGAACTCCGGGATTAATTTGCTGTTGCTGGGGCTGAACTCCGGGATTAATTTGTTGCTGCTGAGTGGGAGTCCCTGGCGGAACCGGCTGTTGCTGAGTGGGAGTCCCTTGGTTGGGTTGTCCTGGGACCGTTTGAGTCGGGCTAGAATCCGTCCAAGTTCTAATCACGGTGCCATCGGGTAGGGTTTGAATGGTTGTACCATCGGGTAGAGTTTGGACCTGATCGGGCGCTACTGCTTCTCCCCCTGGGACATTACCAGGTTCGCCCATGTCGCCTTGTTCTGGGACTTGGCTGTCCGGTGGAGGTGTTTGCAGTGGGGGTTCACAGAGGTTATTGAGATTCCTAGCTTGGCCGGAAGAATCAATCATAAAACAGCCTGGATATTCTTGGGCGATCGCTCCATTGGAAGCAGGCAACGTTAAGGCAAAGACTCCAGATGTCATCAAAGTTAAGGTGACTTTTAAAGGGTTAAACATTTTGAGGGATTCTCCTTGTTTGATTTCTAATTTATTGCTGTATCCAGTGACTTAAATAAACCTATTTTTGAAAAATTATTGTAACTATAAAAATTAATTTACAATAGAACAACAAAAGCAATTAATATTGAATGATAATTAATTTTTAAAATATTTTTAACGTATTTTTACCTTCTAAATATTTTCTCTAACTTTCACAATTAAAGCAATGAAAGAATGCTTAGTCTTGGCTTCTGCCAAGACTAAGGCAGGCCGATAGTAGGAGGGTTGATTTAGAAACTGATAATATTATGCAAAAATAAACGGAAAATCTACTCTCTCAGTAGAGAGATTTATCCCTCATCCCCCAGACAGAGTTAACCAGAATCTGGCTTTCCAAAATTTAGGGTTAAATTTAGCCCACCTGTGCGAGTCATGAACCTAGGGCATCGGTAGCGGATTAAAGAAGCAGTACCAGAAACCAGGTTTTTGCACCCAATTTGGTGTTCAGGGGCAGAAATTTTGTAAAAACCCCGGTTTCTTCACCCTGCTGTACCGATGCCCTAGGCTTTTTTGGGGATTATTTGCAAATTTTTACGGTATTAGCGGCCCGGGTGGCTTTTGCCCTAGCTTCTGCAATGTTCTGACCTTTTGCTAAAGCGACTCCCATGCGCCGGAAAGGACGAGAATCGGGTTTACCAAATAATCTTAAATCAACATCGGGTTCTATGAGGGCATCGGCTACCCCTTGATAAGAAATTGAATCGGAATGTTCTTGGGCTAAAATAACTGCACTGGCAGAAGGACCCAATTGTTCAATTTTGGGAATGGGTAGCCCTAAAATGGCTCTCAGATGAAGTTCAAACTCGTTGAGATTTTGGGAGATGAGGGTCACCATGCCGGTATCGTGGGGACGGGGGGAGAGTTCGGAGAAAATTGTCTCATTTTTGGTGATAAAAAACTCGACTCCAAAAATACCTGCACCCCCTAAAGCATGGGTGACTTTTTGGGCGATCGCCACTGCTTCTTGGACTCGTTCCGGTGAAATATCTGCCGGTTGCCAGGATTCTTGATAGTCGCCGCGTTCCTGACGATGACCGATCGCTGGACAAAACAACGTGGGATGATCCCACTGGCGAATTGTCAAGAGAGTAATTTCCAGTTCAAACTCAATGAATTCCTCAACAATTAGTTTTTGAGTATCGCCTCGGGAACCGGCGATCGCATAGTTCCAGGATGCCTCGACTTCCGTGCGATCGCGAACGGTAGATTGTCCTTTTCCCGAAGAAGACATCACCGGTTTAACCACATTGGGAAATCCGATTTTTTCCGAAGCGGCGATTAATTCGTCTAAGGTGGTGGCATAAGCATATTTAGCGGTTCTAATGCCTAACTCGCGATGGGCGAGTTCCCGAATGCGATCGCGATTCATCGTGTAGTTGGTTGCTTTCGCCGTGGGAATGACAATAATGCCTCTGTCTTTCTCAAATTCGAGTAATTTTTCCGTGCGAATGGCTTCAATTTCTGGGATAATAAAATTAGGCTGATGGTGATTGACGATTCGTTCCAAATCGTCTGGATTCAGCATAGAAATTACTTCAGAATAATCCGCCACTTGCATCGCGGGAGCATTTGCATAGCGATCCACGGCAATGACTGTATTCCCGAGACGTTGAGCGGCGATCGTAAATTCTTTTCCGAGTTCGCCTGACCCGAGAAGCATTAATTTTTGGGGTAAACGCATCGAATTGATTCCCAATTGACTGGACTGCCAACTATTTTAAACCGTTTATTCTCAAATTCAACAGATGGGAAGCGGGGGAGCAAACCCTTACAAGAGTAAGTTTTTTACGTTTATGGTGATTCGCCTTACTATATCCGATCCTTTATCCGTTGTGGAATGCCCTCACCCCCAACATAAGGCGGCCCAAAGGGGGAGAGGGGAGCATCCGAGGGCATAAATCATAAAGGATTGCTATATAGCAATCCTTTATCCGTTGTGGAATGCCCTCACCCCCAACATAAGGCGGCCCAAAGGGGGAGAGGGGAGCATCCGAGGGCATAAATCATAAAGGATTGCTATATTAACTTCAGCGACGGTCCCCGGACCTTGGCAAGGTCCGGGGACCGTTCGTAAAAACCCGACTCTTGTAAGGGGGAGCAAACCCCCGACTCCTGTTGCACCGCATTAAAACCATTCCGAACCGGGATGATCGCTGCTTTCTTCCCACCCCTGGGGGTTTATTTTCCCCTATACTGCATAACTTTCCCCAATGCGATGCACTTTAATCAGGTTAGTTACGCCAGTAATCGGGAGGGGTAACCCGGCAATAATGACCACCAGGTCTCCTTTTTCAACAAATTGCTGTTCTAGGACTGTTTTTTCTAATAAAACAATCATTTCATCTGTATTAGAAACCTCTTCCAGTTGCAAAGATTGCAAACCCCAATATAAGGCGATACGCCGTTGAATGAACTCATCCGTGGTGACAGCGATCGCCGGGATAGATTGGCGATATTTCGACAATAAACGGGCGGTAAATCCATGTTCCGTAAAGCAGAGTATTGCCTTGGCATGGAGGTTTTGCGCCAGTTGGCAAGCGGCATGAACCACCGAGTTTCCAATCGGATATGCCTCAATTCCCGTCACATATTGTCGGGAAGAGATTAACTCAGCCTCGGCAGTTTCAGCAATCAGTGACATGGTTTTAACGGACTGAATCGGATAGGTTCCAACTGCCGTTTCGCCCGACAGCATCAGGGCATCTGCCCCATCATAAATCGCATTGGCAATGTCAGAGACTTCCGCACGAGTCGGGCGCGGATTGTGAATCATGGACTCTAACATTTGAGTCGCGACAATCACAGGTTTTTGATGAATTCGACAGGCTTGTAAAATGGATTTTTGGAGGGTAGGAACCCGTTCCAAGGGAATTTCTACCCCTAAATCTCCCCGGGCCACCATGACAACATCTGCCGTTTCTACAATCTCATCTAAACAATTTAGGGCTTCATGACGCTCGATTTTAGCAATAACATGAGCGGTTTTATCTTTGCTGTTAATTATGCCTTTAACTTCTTTGATGTCCGACGCTTCGCGAACGAAAGAGAGGGCAACATAGTCAATGTTTTGGTCCAAGCCAAAATTCAAATCCTCAATATCCTTTGGGGTCATCGCTGGAGCCGATATTGAAGAATATTGGAGGTTGATTCCTTTGTGACTGTTGACGGGACCGCCATAAATCACCGTTCCGTAAATTTCTTTCTCATAAATGCGATCGGCTTGGATGCAAATCAGACCATCATCAATGAGAATTGAATCCCCTTCTTTAACATCATCGGCTAATCCTTTGTAGGTGGAACTAAAGCGAGCAGCATTCCCGAGTACCTCTAGCATCGTCATGATGGTTTGATCCCCAGGATGGAGGACAACCCCAGGTTCCATTTCTCCGACGCGGATTTTTGGACCTTGCAAATCCTGGATAATCGCGATCGGTTTATTTAATTCGGCGGACACTTCGCGAATGGTGCGGATATTTTGTTCGTGAGTGGAATAGTCACCGTGGGAGAAGTTTAAGCGAGCTACATCCATTCCCGCTAAAACCATTTCTTTAATGGTATTGCGATCGCAACTAGCTGGACCAAGAGTGCAGATAATCTTCGTTTTACGCATGAGATTAAACCGATTCAAGAGGAATGCAGGACATCAGTTAGCAGTTTAACCGAATTTTAATAAAAATTCCGGACATTTATCCTGTATGATCGGGGCAGGTTTTGCCATTCGGAGTTGAATCAAATCCAGATCTGGAACGTTAATTGCACATTTTAATCTCAATGGGTAGGGTTAAATGTGACCCAGGATACATCTGCTCAGTGAACCAACCGGAACTCGCATAGATTTACCAAATAATTATTGCCATTATCGTTAAAAATGAAATCGGTTATCATGACTTTCAATCTCATCATAAAAATTGCCATTTTATCTGATTCTTCGATATAACAACGACAGTCTTCGGTTTTATGTCTTCCTGATCTCCCCCATCTCCCGCATCCTCCCCATCTCTCCATCCCCCCTATCTCCCTCTCCGGTTAGAGGATCGCCGATCGCACTCGTGATATCTCGGTTAAATTGGCCGTTCATATTTCCCAACGGGTCAATTCATAGGATATATTTCTAAAATAGCCCAATCCAAACGGTTTTTATCCAACCCTTAAATTCCCGTGATGATCCGGATGTCGATGTAGTTTACAGCAGCGATGCGGGCTTAAAATAGCGAATCAACTCCTGCCTTTATCCCACTCCTTGAGCGATGAATATTGCCGAAATTCTACACAAACAAGTTGAAGAAACCCCAGATGCGCCAGCAATCCTGGAGATGCGACGCGGTGCAAGCGGCAGGGTGAGTTTTGCCGACTTGGAGTTGAGGGCGAGTCGGGGAGTGACCCTGTTGCGACAAAAAGGGGTGCAGACGGGAGATACTATTTTGCTCATGCTGCCACTATCAACGGATTTTTATGTTGCACTGATTGCCCTTTTTAGACTCGGTGCGATCGCCTTAATCCTTGACCCCAATGCCAATTCTGATGAACTCGATCGCGCCTGTACCTTGTGCCGCCCGAAAGCCATCATTACCACCACCAAAAATCTGTTTTGGCGGTTTTTCTCCCGAGCTTTTCGCAAAATCTCCCTCAAATTTACCATCGGATTTTCCCTCCCCACTCTCATTTCTTGGCAGAGAGCACAAACCCTAGAAACCGATTTTAAAATTACCGAAATTGAGCCGGAAACTCCAGCATTAATCGTCTCCACCATCGGATTATATGAACAACTAAAATTCATTGAATTAACTCATGAATATTTAATTTCACAGCAAAAATATCTGGCAGAAATCCTCCTGATTCATCCCGGAGAAATAGATATTACCCTCCAACCGCTTTTGGGGTTAATTAATCTAGGATTAGGGGTTACGAATTTATTGCCAGAATTCAAAATAAAAGTACCTTTAATTCATCAAAATAAACCGATTCTGAATGCCATTAACAAATATCAACCAACTCGGATTGCTGCTTCTCCCACCTTGCTGGAAAATCTAATCGCGGCTCTGCTTAAAAAAAGAGAACTATTAACCCCGGTTTATAAAATATTTATTTGGGGAACGCCAATTTTGCCCAGTCTCTTCAATCAAGTCAATCAAATTGCACCCCAAGCAGAAATTATCGCTCTTTATGGAGAAACCGCCGCGATCGCCAGCCTCTCTCGCCGAGAAATCGCAGCCAGCGATGTCAGTCAAATGCAGACCGGAAAAGGCTTACTCGTGGGCAAACCCGCCTCAGATATCCAGTTAAGAATTATCCCCAACCAATGGGGCGCACCCATCGCCCCCTATCAAAATCAATCCGAATTTGAAGCCACCTGCCGCCCTTATTCAGAACCGGGAGAAATAGTGCTGCAAGGCGATCGCTTCATCACCCGAACCTTAAACGAACTCGGGGACGAACCCATGAACTTTCGAGTCGGGGAACAACAATGGCATCGCACCGGCGATGCAGGATACTTAGACTCCCAAGGACGATTGTGGTTACTCGGACCCTGCCAAGATTGCATTCAGGATAAATTCGGAGTGATTTATCCCCTAACTGTAGAATGCGCCGTTGATTACAATCGGGAAGTCCAACGGGTAGCCTTTTTTTCCTATCGATATCAGCGGACTTTAGTCGTAGAAATGGCCGACAAAACCGGCGATCGCACCTTATCCCAACGCAGTTTATCTTCCGTCCTAGAATCCCTACAATGGGCCAATGTAGAAGCGTTGCGCGTCGTCGAAAAAATCCCAATGGATAAACGCTACCCACGCCGAGTCGATCGCGTAGCATTGGAACGGATGCTGGATGAACAGGAGTGACTGGGCGCTTACCGGAACAGGAACGGCCTGAATTGTAAAACCAGCCAGTAACCGAATGGTTGAGAATTGCCCAATTCGGGGTTAAATAATTGAAGCTCTTTCGCGACTTGTGAAGATTTGTGTCTGACCTAAAAAAACCCGCTCGTTCTCTAGCTGGAATTGCCGGTCTTGTGGCGATCGCCACCTTGATCAGTAAAGTCTTTGGTTTAGTGCGCCAACAAGCGATCGCCGCCGCTTTTGGAGTCGGTCCCGCCTTTGACGCCTATAACTATGCTTATGTAATCCCCGGTTTTTTGCTGATTTTACTCGGGGGGATCAATGGACCCTTCCATAGCGCGATCGTCAGCGTCCTCGCTAAACGTAAACCGGAAGAAGCAGCCCCCCTCGTCGAAACCATCACCACCCTGATTGGCGGATTGCTGCTGATTGTCTCCGGGGTTTTAGTCCTGTTTGCCGAACCTCTGATGGGTTTAGTCGCACCAGGTTTGAACATTTCCGCCGCAGAAGCAGCGGCCCAGGGCCTTTCTACCCCAGAATTTGAAACCCTGCAACTGACCCATGCGATCGCCATCCAACAATTCCGGATCATGGCCCCCCTCGCTGTCCTCGCCGGATTAATTGGCATTGGATTCGGCACCCTCAATGCCGCTGACCACTATTGGATTCCCTCCATCAGTCCCCTATTTTCCAGTGTGGCGCTCATCGGTGCATTAGGCATTTTCATCCTCCAAGTAGGCGGTGATATTGGCCTTCCTGAATATGCCATGACCGGTGGGATGGTGTTAGCTTGGGGAACCCTTGCCGGTGCAATTCTCCAGTGGGTTGTGCAGGTGGTGACCCAGTGGCGCAGCGGTTTAGGGACCTTGCGTCTGCGGTTTGAGTTTAATCGTCCAGGGGTCAAAGAGGTGATGAAGGTTATGGGACCGGCTACCTTATCCTCGGGAATGCTCCAAATTAATGTCTATACAGACTTGTTTTTCGCCTCTTACATTCCTCAAGCTGCTGCTGCTTTGGGTTATGCCGGACTGCTCGTGCAGACGCCCTTGGGGATTGTTTCTAATATGCTGTTAGTGCCGCTATTGCCGGTGTTTTCCCGATTAGCTGACCCCAATGATTGGCCACAACTGAAACAGCGGATTCGCCAGGGTTTGATGTTGACTGGCCTAACAATGTTACCCATCGGGGCCTTTACCGTCGCCTTATCTGTGGCGATCGTGCGAGTCATTTATGAACGCGGGGCCTTTGACCAAGCCGCTTCGGCATTTGTCGCCCCCATGCTGATGGCTTATGGGATTGGGATGTTTGTCTATTTGGGACGCGATGTGCTAGTCCGGGTGTTTTATGCTTTGGGAGATGGGGAAACCCCTTTTCGGGTCAGTATCGTGAATATTTTTCTGAATGCGGTCCTGGACTTCTTTATGGTCAGAGCATTTGGTGCACCGGGTTTGGTCCTGGCAACGGTAGGGGTGAATATTATTTCTATGCTGGCGCTGTTGATTTTACTCGATCGCAAGCTGAATGGATTGCCTTTAGCCGAGTGGAGTAAACCCCTGGGGTTGTTAACTGCTGCAAGTGCTCTAGCCGGTGTAGTCGGTTGGGTGATTCTTCAATGGTGCGATCGGCTTTTTGAAGGCACGAGTTTATTAACCTATCTCCTGGAATTGGGTCTGTCTAGTTTGGGTGGATTAGTGGTTTTTGTGGCGATCGTCAGTCAAATCAAATTACCCGAAGTAGATATATTTATGCAGCGCATCCGTCAACGCTTTGGGCGATAAACCGCTGTCAATCAGTGCAATCAGTGGTCACCAATTCTTAACCACAGATTGCACTGCTATTTCATTCTAAATAACTTCTTGAGTAGGGTAAGGCCAAATCCCGCCAAACGTTGGGCTTGAGCCATATTGTCAAATCCATAATCGCGATATAGATTCAGTGCAAAATTGCGAGCGATCGCCCAAATTTGAACCAAGGGTTCTGTCCTTATACGAGAGGCATCTTCACCTTGGGTTACATCCCGCACATAATGAACCTTATTTTCGACTCCCCAATACCCTCGAATTCGCTTGGCAAATTCTTCAGCCGTTTCAATCAAAGAAGAAACGTAAAAACGAATTTCAACACTTGTTTCAATAATATTTGCTCGATGGACTTCGCGGTATGACTCAACACGAATCACGGTTTTAAGTCCCGGAAATTCAGGAATATTATCTAACTGATTACTAATACTGACCGTGCGTTTTTCAACTCGACAATGACCAACATTGTTCGATTCATGAGTCTGAATCGCTTCACTCGCACTTATGACAATCGTTCTCGCCTAACCGATATCGAAACTTTAAATTCAGTGGGTCAGGAAATTTCTAGTTTCTCTTATACCCTAGATGGAGTTGGCAACCGAACTCAAGTGGTGGAACATGACGGTCGCACAGTAAATTACGCTTACGACTCAGTGAACCGTCTGCTTCAGGAAAAGATTTCTCCGGAGAACCGGACTATCGATTATACCTATGATTTAGTGGGCAATCGGCTGTCTCGTAATGATTCGGTTCTCGGATTGACCACTTATGATTATGATGCGAATGACCGATTGACCCAGATGTTATCTGCTGGGGTAACGACCCAGTTTACCTACGATAACAATGGTTCGATGCTGAGTCGTGACAACGTTCGAGAAACCGTCACTTATGACTGGATTAACGATGGGGAAAATCGGTTAGTTGGAGTCAATTCAACTGATGCGGGGGGAAATCAGAGCGTTAATTACGTTTATGATGCTCAGGGGAATCGGGTTACAAGTATCGGTGATGGAGTGCGAACGAATTACTTGGTGACTCCGGGTGGGTTGTCTCAAGTCCTGGCAGAGTATGACTCTAATGGACTGGTTACGACGGATTATACCTATGGTTTGGGGTTAGTACGTTCGGTTGAAGGAGGGTCTGAGTCGTTCTATCACACCGATGGTTTGGGTTCGGTACGGATGTTGACCGATACGACGGGTTTGGTAAGCGATCGCAATAGCTACGATGCTTATGGAATGTCCTTGTCTAATTCTGATGGAAGCTATCAATTTGCTGGGGAACGTCGGGATGCGGAAACAGAGTTGGATTATTTGCGGGCCCGGTATTATGACCCGGAATTAGGACGGTTTATAGAAAACGCCGTAAAACCCACGTGCTTTAGCCGTGGGATATAAGGGGGTTAGCGTAGGTACGTAGCTAACCAATTACTTAGTTTTTTGGTTCTCAACATATCTCTTAATCGTATCCCCAGAAACTGCCCCCGCC
>NZ_JAFLQW010000561.1 GCF_017313335.1 Phormidium pseudopriestleyi FRX01
GTCACCCCCGATGGCAAAACCCTCACCTCCGGCAGTGCAGGGGGAACCGTGAAACTCTGGGATTTAACCACCGGCAACTGTCAAAAAACCTTAGAGGAACAGAGTAGTTCCGTTTGGTCCTTAGCAGTCGCTGCCGACAACAGAACCTTAATCGGAGGGAGTGCCGATGGGACTGTGAAAGTCTGGGATATGACAACTGGGGACTGTTTACATAGGTTAGCGGATCATAGTAGTCGGGTGGGAACGGTTGCCATTGCTCCCGATGGTCGCACTTTGGTCTCTGGAAGTGATGACGAAACCGTGAAACTCTGGGATATTGTGCGAGGAGAATGCCTCACAACCTTACAAGGATATGCCAGTGCGGTTTGGTCCTTGGCGATCGCCCCCGATGGCAACATCCTCGCCTCCGGCAGTGCCGATCGCAGCGTCAAACTCTGGGATTTAACCACCGGCGAATGTTTGAAAACTTGGCAGGGACATCCCAGCAAAGTGCTATCCGTCGCCATTCCCCCCACCGGAGGCTATCTCACAAGTATCAGCGATGATGGTACTATCCACCGTTGGGAAATGCAAACGGGTGAGAACCTCACAACCCAATGGAAACCCCCCAGTTCTGGGGAAGTGATGGCCTTGGCCCCGGATGGTCAAACCTTGGCATACGGGAGTGCTGACTGCACCGTGAAACTCTGGGATTTGCCAACGGAACAGGGGATGAACTCCTTACAAGGGCATACCAGTCGCGTGGTCTCTCTCTCCTTTAGTAGTGATAGCACAACCCTAGTTTCCGGCACTGATAATGGCACAATGAATTTGTGGGATTTCCGGAGGGGGAAATGCTTGAAAAGTTTACAGGGCCAAGGAAATTACGTCTGGGCTGTAGCAATTTCCCCAGATGGGAAAACCCTCGCCTCCGGTAGAGAAGATGGCATCGTAAGTCTCTGGGATATCGAAACCGGAGACTGTCTCAAAACCTTAGATGGACATGGGAGTGCCGTGTTATCCCTGGTGTTTCATCCCCAGGGGAAAACCCTCGTTTCTGGGAGTTATGATGAAACCATTAAAGTGTGGGAGTTAGAGTCAGGAGACTGTGTACAGGCGATCGTTAATAAACCCTACGCCGGGATGGATATTACCGGGGCGACGGGATTAACCGAGGCTCAAAAAGCGACTCTGAAAGCATTGGGTGCGATCGAGCAGTAGAGTGCAGAAACCGGGTTACGGTGTTTGTAAGTCTATCAGCGCGAAAGTCTGGTATTTTAACAAAAATTAAGAATTTTAGATTGCTTGTTCAGGTTATAATCAAACGATGACTCCATCCACCTTGCAGATTCCTGAACTCATCCGAGCCTTACGGAAGCGACTCAACCTCTCCCAGGAGAAGTTCGCCGCTCGTCTCGGTGTGTCGTTCCAGACCATCAACCGCTGGGAGAAAGGACGAACCACTCCTTCACCGATGGCGATTAAGGTAGACGACTTAGAACAAGAACGCGCCCAAAAAGCGGAGTTAGTGGGTAAGTCTTATGAGTCCATTTTGGACGAAGCCTATCGCTGGTCTTATTGGGCTGTGCCGAAGTTGCCTAATGGAGAAATCAACCGCAACAATTTTTTAGTCGGAGATGATTTAGAGGTAAATGCGGAATGATTACCCTTGAAACCCTTGAAAAATGGCTGCTTGTACCCACAGAGATAGAACGTCTTGAATTTAAAGAAGCCAAAGAACAGTATGATACGACTAAACTGCTGAAATATTGTATAGCGCTTGCCAATGAAAGAGGTGGTTATTTTGTTTTGGGTGTTACTGATAAACGGCCTCGCAAAGTAGTAGGTTCTCGATCTTGGTCAACCGCAAGGGAGTTAAACAAGATTAAGGCATATATAGTTGAGCAACTCAAATTTCGTGTAGAGGCAACAGAATTGCAGCATCCTGATGGACGAGTGCTGGTTTTTGAAGTGCCACCCCGTCCCGTCGGGCAACCATTAGCCTTCGAGGGACAATACCTAATGAGAGCGGGAGAATCTTTGGTGGGGATGACACCCGATGTACTCAAGAGCATTTTTGCTGAAGACCAACAAGAGTGGTTTTCCCAACCCGCTAAATCTAACGCTAGTCCTGACGATGTAATTGCGCTGCTAGATACCCAAACCTACTTTGAACTGCTAAAAATTCCCTATCCGACTAGCCGTGATGCTGTCCTTGAAAGATTGCAGAGCCAATATTTAATCAAACAAACAGTACAGGGTTGGACAATCACAAACCTATCTGCTATACTTTTGGCAAAAAAACTGGATGCCTTTTCCCCTGCATTGGCTCGTAAAGCACCCCGTGTTGTTATATATGAAGGTATTAACAAGCTGCAAACTCGTGATGACACGACAGGCATCCGAGGATATGCCATTGGCTTTGACGGATTAGTAGATTTTGTCCACTCAGCAGCACCGCAAAATCGCTTTATTGAGGAAGTTGTGCGAGAAGAAGTAAAGAAGTTTCCAAAACAGGCTTTACGAGAACTTATTGCTAATGCTTTGGTGCATCAAGATTTTCTAGTAACAGGTACTTCAGTGATGATCGAAATGTACAGCGATCGTATTGAGGTATCTAATCCAGGCATCCCATCTATTAAAGTAGAGCGATTTATTGATGAATATCGTTCACGGAACGAACAACTTGCCGACATAATGCGACGTTTCGGTATCTGCGAGGAAAAAGGGAGTGGTATTGACAAAGTTATAAACGCAGCAGAGTTATTTCAACTACCCGCCCCAGATTTTCGAGTAGGTGACACGCGCACGACAGCGGTGCTGTTTGCCCATCAGAATTTTGCCGATATGAGCAAAACAGACCGAATTCGAGCCTGCTACCAGCATTGCTGTCTGCTGTATGTCACCAATCAACGAATGTCGAACCAAACCCTACGGGAACGGTTTCGTCTAAGCGAGTCACAAGCTGCAACTGTTTCTCACATCATAGGAGCTACCAAAGAAGCTAGTTTGATCAAGACAGATGAATCTGAATCAAGCTCTACCCGCTATGCTCGCTATCTCCCTTTTTGGGCATAAAAGTGTTTTAACGCAAACCCAGATGAGTTCCTCTCCAAGTCTGAAACCCTTGCAAAATCAA
>NZ_JAFLQW010000590.1 GCF_017313335.1 Phormidium pseudopriestleyi FRX01
CTAATTAAAACCCTAACAATTAACTACTTTTTTCATCCCTTTCTGGCTGCCAAGCCAACAAAATTAAAGCATTCACGATCGCCGCCGTAGCCGGAGAACCCCCTTTACGACCGTTTATTCTAATCTGAGGAACATTCTGTTGCGCCAGTACCGCCTTAGATTCCACCACCGAAACAAACCCCACAGGTGCGCCAATCACCAGGGCCGGTTGAATCGGGGACTGTCTGAGGACCTCGCACAGGGCCAACAAAGCCGTTGGCGCATTCCCGATCGCATAAATCGCCTCGGGAAATTCTGCAAAGCATTGCAACAGACCCATTTCCGTCCGGGTTTTGCCCTCAGCAGCCACCGGGACCCGTTCTACCGCAGAGTGTAAGGGATTGGCAAAAGTTTTGGCAAGCAACCCGCTGACTCCCTGCTTCACCATACTGACATCAGTCACCACTGGAACCCCCCGACGTAAGGCGGCGATCGCCCCTTCAATCGCCCCTGGACTAAATGTAATCAAGTCTTTAAATTCAAAATCGGCGGTACTATGAATCACCCGCCGAACAATTTCATATTCAGCGGGAGTAAAAGAATGTTCGCCAATCTCAGCATCAATGAGGGCAAAACTCTGTTGCAGTATCGGATGAATCAGGGGGGTCATTTGTTATTTGTCATTTGTCATTTGTCATTTGTCGTTGGTCATTTGTCGTTTGTTGTTGGGGGTTAGACTTGCTCTCTCAAAACTTAAACAGTGGCCAATCTTCTTCGCGATAGTAGCGCGTCATATCGTCAAATTTGCGAATTTCTGCTCTTTGAATGACGATTTCTTGGGGACTATCCAGCCATTTATCATTAAAATCCGCTAAGACACTGCTAAGATGCTCCCGGTCTAAACTGGAGGGAATTTCGCCAAAATAGCCCAACGTAATATGGCAAGTAAAATGATACTGCTGCTCGATTCCTAAGCCCATTAACTGTTGATTTTGATAAATCGATCGCCGCAATTGGACGATTTGCTCGTATGAGGGCTCATTTTTCGGCGCTAAACAAATCCCGATCGCCCGAGTCCGCAACATCACCCCGAGGGCCTGCCAGCGAATCGGGGGACCTCCGGCAAGGGAGTGGCATTGCTGGAAACTTTGGGCGATCGCCGATCGCAGTTGGGGATCATACTCTGGATTTTCCGCCGCCGCATCTCGGTACCTGCCGTCCCAAATTAAATCCGCTAAGGTGACATGAAAGCTATCCGCAGGAACCGGCACCATTAAACCCGGTTCCAGTATCTCCAGCAATTGCTGCTGGCAACTCTCCATATTTTTATAAAACTCTTGATTTTCAACATCTTCTATCATTGGCGGCGTGACTACCGTGTAACCGGGAAAAGATACCGGCTTTCTGGCCCCACCCCCTTGCGCCTGAAATTTGGGAGAGGGCTGAATATGCTGGAGTCCCGACTGATAGGCATCTTTCAGGGTCATCCGCGCCACTCGATTCAAATAGGTTTGTAAAGTATCGTCCAATTCTTATTGCCTCTCTTGTCTATATCTATAAAGGTTTTCGCGGTTGTCTTAGGTGCGGTGAGAATGACTCACCCTTAGCATTTCGCCCAGAACCGGGATCAAGGGCATGACCGTTGCCAATCTCTTTTATCCTAAAGGAAGGGTTAACCCTCCTGCTTTTTTGACCCTTGGATTTTATCCATAGTCTTCTATATGTCAATTTACCTCTATTGGGGATCAGATGACTTTGCAATGGCAAAAGCGGTGAATGCTTTGCGCGATCGCACCCTGGATCCCGCTTGGGCGACCTTTAATGCCGACAAAATTTCCCCCGAACAGTCCGATGCCGTGATTCAGGGCCTTAATCAATCCGTCACGCCGCCCTTTGGCAGTGGGGGGCGCTTTGTCTGGTTAGTGGATACCCATGTTTGTCAGCAGGCATCCGCCGAAGTCTTAGCAGAAATGGAACGCACCCTGCCGGTGATCCCCGAAACCAACATCCTGCTACTGACAACCCCCAACAAACCCGATGGCAGACTCAAAACCACCAAACTGTTACAAAAGTACGCCAAAGTCCAGGAATTTTCGCCATTACCGCCTTGGAAGCATGATGAAATCGTCTCATTCGTCCGCAAAGTCGCCCAGGAAGTGGGAGTCAAACTCACCCCTGATGCCGTGGACCTGTTGGCCGAGTCCGTCGGCAATGATACGCGATCGCTGTATAATGCCCTGGAAAAGTTGCACCTGTATTCCCTGAGTGCCGGACCTCAATCCCTGAGCGCCGCTACAGTGGATCAACTCGTCACAGCAACGACTCAAAATAGCTTACAGCTTGCCAGTGCCATTCGCCAAGGAGACGTAGGAACTGCTTTAGAATTAGTGGCCGATTTGATCAACCGCAACGAACCCGCCCTGAAAATTTCCGCCACCCTCACCGGGCAATTTAGAACCTGGTTCTGGGTTAAACTGATGATAGAAAGTGGTGAGCGCGATGAAAAGGCGATCGCTGCTGCTGCCGAAATCGGCAATTTTAAACGCATCTACTTCTTAAGAAAAGAAGTCAGCGCCCTCTCCCTTAGTCAATTAGAACAAATCTTAGCCCTTCTCCTCGAACTAGAAGTCAGCCTCAAACGAGGGACAGAAGAACTCTCCACCCTCCAAACCAAAACCATAGAACTATGTCAACTCTGTCGCCAAACTTCATTTCGGTAAAATTTCTATAAAGCCGCCGTCTCCACCCACCAAACCGGAACTAAACCCGGTAGAGTTGAATCATAAAAAGCAACCCTAATGGGTTAACGATTGGCCTCAAAAAAAGCTTGGTATTCCCAATCAATTAGAGATTTTTCTTAGTAAATCTATCACTTGTGGATATTATGATGATGATAAAATTGTCCCGTTTTCATGTTCAGGGAATCCGAGCGAAAATCCTCTGCGTCAGTGCGCTTTCCGCCTTGGGAATCCTCACAGGTTCCATTCCTCATCTCACCCTAAACTCTGCCCATTGGATTGGGACGCATTCCGCCTCGGCTCAAAGCATTACCCCGGAAGAAATGGGGAACTACGCCCGGTCCCTTGTGGCGATCGAACAACAGCGATCGCAAGCCTACCAAGAAGTCGAAACAATCCTCAATTACGTTCCCGCCATTGACTGCCGAAATACCGATTCAGTCAACCAACTCGATCGCGAAGTCAAGGCGATCGTCGTCAACTATTGCGAAGGCTCAAAAAACTTAGTCACCAGTAACGGATTAACCATCCAACGCTTTAACGAAATCACCGAACTCGTCAAAACCAATCCCCAATCCGAACAACAACTCCGAGAAGCCCTCAGTCGTCTCCAATAATCATCTATTGTTGTTTCATAGGGGAGTTCGGGAAAATGTTTGTAGTAACGACTTCAGTCGTTTCCCTCTCCCCCCTTGACTTAAGTTGATAGCAACACATCTCCTCCTCATCTATCCAGAAAAACCATGACCGTTTCCACTGAACAAAAACACTGGACCGATGAAGAATTTATAGCCTTATCCCGAGATGGCGATCGGTACGAGTTAGTCAATCGAGAAATAATAGACAGGGGAAATTCCGGGATGGAACATGGCTATATCGCCTGCATTTTAGTAGCTGCTGTAATCACGGTAGTTAGACCCAATAAGCTCGGGGCAATTTGCGATTCCAGTACAGCCTTTACCCTAAAAAATGGAAATAAACGCGCTCCAGATGTTTCGTTTGTTGCCAAAAACCGATTGCAAGGGTTAACTCGACCCCCCCGAGGATTTTTTCAAGGCTCACCGGATTTAGCCATTGAAATTTTATCTCCCAGTAATACTGTTAAAGAAATTCATAGTAAAATAGTAGAATATTTCGATAATGATACGCAGTTAATCTGGGTGATTCATCCCGATGAAAAGTTCATTTTAGTTTACCATAAACCCGAACCCGATGGGTTTTTACGCTCAGGCGATCGGCTCAATGGAGAAGAGATTATCCCCGGTTTTTCCCTAGCAGTTTCCGAGCTATTTGAAGCCTGGTATTGGTAACCTGTTGCAGCTAGGCGGTGAAATTTACGCCAACGATTTACTACTGCTGGGTTTGTCCATCTTGCTCAGATAGGCTTGAGGGGACGCCAGTTCAGGAAGATGCCAATCGCCGCGTACCGTCACTCAAACCCGCCGCTTCATCATGGGTTGTGTCAGGATTAAACTAAAACTCATCTCCCGAAAAATCCCTCATGCTGACCCGAATCGAAATCGATGGTTTCAAAAGCTTTGAGCAGTTTAGTCTCGATGTAGCGCCGTTCACCGTCATTTTAGGTCCAAATGCTTCGGGAAAATCTAACCTATTTGATGCCATTTTACTCCTGTCTCAACTGGCGGCAACGGACCTGCGATCGGCACTGAAAGGGTTGCGCGGCGAACCCCTGGAACTCTTTCGGAGGCAAGCTGATGGATCGTCTAGTCCGCAAATGTCTTTTGCAGTCGAATTGCTTCTGGCACCCCAAGTGCGTGACTCTTGGGGTGAAGTGGTGGAACTGTCTCATTCTCGGGTCCGCTATGAAGTGCAGATCGAATATCGGAAAGGCGATCGCAATATTGATCATCTCCGAATTACCCAAGAATCTGTTATCCCCATTTTAAAAACCGAGGATCAATGGTGTTCTACCAACCCATCCATTGATGCCTCTTTCTCTGAGTTATTTCTAAAATACAACCGGAGAGAACCTTGGCTCACCACGGAAGAACAAGAAGGTAAGCGTATCTTTAAAATCGCCCCCGATGGACGCCCGGGTAAAACGTTATCTGCCGAGTCTGCGGAAGCGACAATTCTAGGGAGCATTACTAGCGCTGAATTTCCCCACCTTTATGCCGTGCGCCAAGAGTTACTTTCTTGGCGTTTTCTCCAACTCGATCCAGTTGCCCTTCGCCATCCCAGTTCCCGTGCTGCTCCTCTGGATTTAGCTCCAGATGGAGGGAATCTAGCAGCAGTATTAGCCCGAATTCAAGGGGAAACCGCTACAGATATTCAACCCAAAGGTGTTCTAGCTGATATCGCTGCGGATTTGAGCTATTTGGTTCCCAGTGTGATGGATATCAGTGTGGAGGAAGATCCCAAATATGGGGAATATCGCGTGAATCTTGCCATGAGAGAGGGTCAATCTTTTAGTTCTCGGGTCGTTTCTGATGGCACTCTCCGGCTGCTGGCTTTACTGACTCTATTAAACGACCCTAATTTACGCGGATTAATTTGTTTTGAAGAACCAGAAAATGGAATTCATCCCTTACGATTGAAGGCGGCGATCGCCCGAATTCGGGAACTGGCTATCAATCCATTCAGTAAGGATATTGACCCTGAACAACCCCTGGCTCAAATTTTGCTGAATAGTCACTCCCCTGTTGTGCTTTCAAGTCTGGAAGATGGAGAAGCTGTGTTTGCCGATATGGTGAGCCTTATTGACCCACACACCCAACAAATTAATCGAAAAACACGGATGAGACCTGTTAAATTTAATGGGACAGGGGTCTCAGGAGAATCCGCCCATTTTGTTAGGGGTTATGAAGTAAATCGCTATCTTCACAGCGTTGAACGGGAGGGTTAAAATGCGCTATCTAGGAATGGCTTTATTTGCAGAAGGGCCAACGGATTATCGATTTTTGCCTCCAGTGCTACGCCGAACCACGGAAAATTTATGTTTACAACGAGCCGTCACCACGATAGAATTGGGAGAAATTCTGCCGCTTTATTCACCGCTCAAGTATCGAAAAGCTGATTTAGAAACCCAGATTTTAGAAGCCGCACGAGAAGCACAAGGATCGTTTGATATTTTATTTATTCATACTGATGGTGCAGGGGATCCAACCGCAGCCTACGCAGAACGGGTACAACGAGCTTCAGAACGAGTTGCCGCAGAAATTCAGCCCCCGCAGCAACGGACAATCGGTGTGGTACCTGTGCGAGAAATGGAGGCTTGGACTCTGGTAGATGGAGATGCGTTGCGCCTGGGTTTCGGTACGGTTTTGAATGATTCGGCCTTGGGAATCCCCGCAAAAGCTCGGGAAGTAGAAAAGATTCTTGATCCGAAACAAACGCTCAATCTGGTGTATCGTCAGGTGATGGGTAGTCGTCGGCGCAAAACTTCAAGAAAAGTGGAGGAATTTTTTGAGGCGATCGCAGAACGGGTTCAACTTTCTTGCTTGCGTCAAGTTCCAGCATTTCAACGCTTTGAACAAGAACTCAGTGATGTCATAGTGGAATTGGGATATCTAACAAAATCGAATGAATAAAAAGTAGCAGCTTGGCTATTCATATCCAGAAAAAAGATAGATAACCGCCTCGGTTAAAACCCAAAGTGATCGGTTCTATTAGTCCATCGGTACAGGAGAAGCTTAAACCTGGGCTTCTTAACTAAATTGCTGCTACTTAGCCATAAA